>CAIJTL010001270.1 GCA_903823545.1 uncultured Planctomycetaceae bacterium | reverse complement strand
TCATCGCCATCCCAGCATCATTTGATCGAGACCAAGTCACAGAATTCGTTCATCAGTCCCTTTGCAATCAATCGTTCGACACACTGATCGTCGACACGTTTCCGCGAGGGCTCGCCGGTGAATTGGCGGAGCTTCTTCCATCACTGCCGGGCAAGAAGGTACTCGTCCATCGCGACCTTAATCCCCGCTATGTCGAGCAAGCCGATCTCGCTCTGTTCGTCGAGCAATACGACCACCTCATCTCTCCCGGCGAACTCGGACCGCTGGCGAATCGGAAGCACGTGCATGTCACTGCACCGTGGTTGATCCGCGATTTTGACGAACTTCTCGATCAGTGCTCAGCGTGGCAGAAACTCCGCATCGAATGCACCGACCACCCCGTGATCGCCGTCATCGCTGCTGGGTTTCCCGCCGAGGCTCAAGCCGTGCAGATGCTCGCAGAACGACTCGCGCGGGAGACACGAGATCGAGCCAACATCCGCTTAATCACGCTCAACCAATCCACCGAGTTGCGGAATCCATTGGCCATCAATCTCTGGCCGACGCTCTCCGCGATTCGCGGCATCGACTTGCTCATCGGAGCCGGCGGCTACAACACGGTCTGGGAAGCGAGATCAACACAAACCCCACTGATCGCAATCAATCGCCCTCGTCTCTACGACCGCCAAGAGACGCGACTCACCGACATCGAACGAACCCCCGACGAATCATCGGCCTTCGCTCACGCAATGAGTTGGCTCGATGCCCGCCGAAATACACGTCGCCACGAAGTTCCTAATTACGAAAACGGAAATCATGCCGCCGTGCAATTCATCGAATGACAATGTCCCCACGCACGCCATGTTTCTGCACGAGGGTGATCGTTCAGTTTTACCGACTTCCGACGATCGGACGACCAGCCATACCATCTATTATTTCGACGAGGCGACGCTTGCGGCGATTCGCTTCTCGCAGGCTAGCCAAGCGAGCATTCCATTCGGGCGTTCGGTCGAGGCTCATCAAAAGTTGACGGACTTTGCGCAGATAGCCAGCGGCAATCTCGTAGTGTGACGGACTGGTCTGCGCGACCTCGGCGTCGATCAGACGATTCCAGAGCTGCAGCGATCGTTCCGGATAAGTCGAGACGACGGCAGTGGCGACTTGGTCAATGGTTGTGGCGTTGTGCCACCGAATTGGTCCGACCTTGATAGCCGACAGCATGTCGAACCAACGCAGAACTTCATTCGGTTGCTTGGCCTTCAATGCTAGGTCAAGTAGCACATTGAAGTGGTGTTTCGGAGTGAATGAGCCAGCCGCGTGTCGCTCTGATTGAGCTTCGCTTGGAACCGGTAGAACGAGCTCTGGTAATGGCCAGAGCGTTGTTGAATCGACAGGCTTGATGACGGCCATCTTGGTGGCTGTCTCGCTCTTTGTTCCTTTTGGTGCGCGGCCTTTTGTGTTGGCTCGCGGCGTTTTTCGTGATGGCACGCACTCTTCCGAGGAAAGGACAGTCGGCTCTGCCGTTGCTGTCGGTCGCAAATTTGTTTCAAGGAATCGTCGCGCCGCAGCCTCCACTGGCTCGCGACATTTGGCTCGATCAGCGGCCTTCATGAGCATTTCAAACGATTCCACATTTGGGTGTTCGAAGAACCTTTCAGCCGCAAAGGCAGCGACTCGCCGCCAGTCCTTGCGCTGCGTCGCGATGTCGCTCAGTGTCTTTTTCAGATTTTCGATGATTCCGCGATAGCGACTCGGCGTGTTCGCGATCCCCTCGCAGGCCCAACACTCGGCATCATCCCAACGCTTCGCAGCGACGTGCAATTTCACGAGTCGTTCATAGCTTCCGTTCAACCGAGCTTCCGATTCGCACAGCTTCAATGCTTCGTCATTCCGCCCGGCCTTGTCTAACGCGTCAATCACCCAGTCACTGAGCCGCTCCCGCATGTGGGACTCAACCCAATCGTCTGCGGCTCCAGATGGTCTGGTCACCAACTTTCGCAGCAATTCGTCCGCCACGAGCGACCAATCAGACTTCGACCATTTTGCATCAAGCACCAAGCTCGCATGATGTGCCACGTCGTAACTGTCTTGCAGCACCGCTTCGATGGCATAGATCAGCTTATGGCAAGGCGACAAAGAAGACTGAACAACCGCCTTAAAGACGATCTCCAAACTGTCGGCTAGTGCCTGGGCCGTTTCGCCGTCGTCTTGTGACTGGCTGACTTGTTCTAGCCCGCGCGAGATCAGTTCACGGCCCAATTCTACAATCGCATCCGCGTGCCCCGCATCCAGTAGAGTTTGAAGCCGCCGTTGCACGCCACTGTAGTTCGGCAACGAATCCTCTTCGTTATCCCACGAGTCACTCCAAGCTGGCTCCGCTGTCACACTGGTGATTTCGCGCCGAGCTTCCTGAATCAGCTTCTTAATGTTGCCGCCTTGCAATGCCTTCTGTTCTTGCAAGACGGCCCGAAACTCCTGATCGCGTGCCGCACATAACAGCAGCAATTCGATGAGTTGATCCACTGGCTTTGACAGCAAGAACTCTCGCAAGTTCGCGTCAGCTTTTTTCGGCACTGCCTTCTGTCGCTTCGGTGATATCAGCAGGGAACGAAGCCGATCGTCAGAATCGCGACCATTTTGACTGAAGGCATCATCGCTGTCGTCATCGAAATCTTCGTCCGCCTCCTTGATCGAGTCCTCATCTTCAAACTCGCCAGCGTCGAATTCGTCATCCTCAAGTCCGTCGCCTGAATCCAATGACAAATTGTTGCCCAGGGCGATCCAGCGCGGATCGTCTTCCG
>CAIJTL010001269.1 GCA_903823545.1 uncultured Planctomycetaceae bacterium | reverse complement strand
CGGTTCGGCGAAGATCGTGTCGGCACCCATCGCGATGTAATAGCCACCGCTGGCGGCAACGTCGCTCATGCTGGCGACGATCGGCTTTTCGACTTTTTCGAGGGCTCGCCACATCAGGTCGCTGGCGAGAGCACTTCCACCAGGGCTGTCGATTCGCAGAACGATCGCCTTCACTGTGGTGTCGCTGGCCGCTTTCTCGATCGCTTTGATCAGCGTCTCGCTACCGAGCGAGCTATCGCCGAACAGATCACTGCTGCTCTTGCCGGGCATGATCATGCCGCTGGCGTGAATGACGGCAATCTTCGGTGCGAAGCTCTTTCGAGTCTGCTGCTCAACGCCCATGAGCAGGTTCATCATCTTCACCATGCCGGCGAAGCCGCTGAAGTCGGTGTCGATTTTCTTTTTGCCGTAACGCTTCGCGATCTTGATCGTCGCGTCCGGCTTGTCACCCTTGATGATTGCAGTGAGTTCGTCTTCGTACGCCACGCGAGTAATCAGCCCCAATTCCTTGGCGGCCGTTGCTGTGTGTGGGCCGTTGTCGATCGCCGCTTTGACCTTCTCGGCATCAAGGCCGCGTCCGGTGGCAACCGTTTCCACCATTTGGTCGAAGAAGTCGCCGAGGACTTGTTCCATCTCTTCGCGAAACTCTTTGCTCATTTCGGTGCGTGAGTATGGTTCCGCCGCCGATTTGAATTCGCCGACTCGGAGCATGTCCGGTTTCACGCCGACCATGTCGAACAGGTTTTTGTAGAAGCTCACTTCCGATCGCAGACCGAGCAGCATCAGCACGCCCGATTCGGGCATGACCACTTCGTCGCAGCCAGCCGCCACGAGGTAATCGCCGGAACTGGCCGACTCAAAGAACGCGACCACCTTCTTGCCGCGAGCCTTCACACGCGCGATCGCTTGGCGAAATTCGTTGAGCTTCCCGCGGCCAATCGTGGGGCTGTCGATCTTGAGAATGACTCCCGCCACTGCTGCGTCATTCGCCGCTTTGTCGAGCCGTCCGATCAACTCCGCGAGGTTCTCGCTCGTTTCACCAAACAGGCCGAGCATCTGCGGCCCTTCGGGATAACTCCCCTTTAGCTCAATGTGAGCCCACGTATTGCCCGCCGCCGGAGCCTTCTCCGCCCCGTCCGGTGCCGCCGCGTGAGCGACTTGCGCGACGAGCAAACACCCGATCGCCACCAACACAAAACGAGCACCATTCAACACGCTCAAGGATGCAGACAACGACCGAAAGCGAACACAACTCAACATAGCAAGTTCTCGCGAAGAAGGTTTGCGAAGCAGGCTTCAGAAAGCGGGCCGTAGTCTAGGTCTGCCCCTTCCGACCAGCAAGAAGGCTTCAACCAATCGCGATGCTCGCCAGACAATGTGTCACGTCTGGTTTTTGACGAACGACTCGCCGTAACCAGGCGGCGACGAAAGATTGTCCATTTTCAAAACGCCTGGCTTCGCCGCTCCGGTTCACAGCATTGTTCGTCGGCGTTCAGTTTAGTCGTTTGCCTGTTTGCTGTGTTCCTTGAGAGCCTTCGCGGCATCAACATGGACCGAGGCCAATGCGTTGATCACGAATTCGTTGCGGAATTCAGGACGGTTACATGCAGCCCTGATGCCATTGAGCAAACTGGCCGCATCGATCTCAAGTAGCGGCAACATCATTGAATGAATCGTCTCATAGCTGCGAGCGATTGCAACTCGCTCGGTATCGGTCGTGGCAAAGTCTTGTGCAGCGCCAGCGTAAGCGCGAAACATTCCCGATGTCATCCCGCGTCCATTTGCG
>CAIJTL010001268.1 GCA_903823545.1 uncultured Planctomycetaceae bacterium | reverse complement strand
CTACCAAACTCACCTCTGACATTGCTCTGGCTGAGGAATTCGTCGCTGAGATCGAAGCGAGCGGCGGTGCTCAGGGGGCAACGGGCATGATTGGTGGATTTGGTGGGGGTGGCTTTCCCGAATCATCAGGAAGTAGTGGTTCCGCTGCCAGCATTGGTGGTGCGGGTGGGGGTACGCCAGCCGCCAAATCAACCGTGAAGCGTTACTTGGATGATGACGAGGCTCAGAAGTTCAAACGACGCGGCTTCTACATCAAGCTCGTCATGGATCACCGCAAGGTTCCTGAGTTTTTAGCGGAGTTGATGAACTCTCCGTTCCCCGTGGAGATTGTTCGTGTTCATCAAGTTTGGTTGACCGATTCAAGCGCCGGAGCACAGGCAGGGGCGAACCCGATGGCGAGCTTCATGCCCACTGCTGGAAGCAGTTCGGGGCCTGCAGCGAGCTTCGGACCATCGTCAGGGGCTTCGTCCGGAGCAGGGAGAGTTGAAACTGACGACGCACCGTTGGCGGCATTGGCCGGCTCCTCTGGTCCGATGGGGACACGGCCTGGCACAGCGGCTCCGGCTCCGTCCGCTGATCCTAATTTGGCATCCGTTTCTATTCTCGGTATCTGGACGCTTTATCGTCCCAATATGGAACTGCCCCCTTCGACCGCTCCAGGTGGTGCCGCCGCTGCCTCGGCTGATGTCGCGGCGACACCGGCAACGACTCCTGCTACTGAAACCGCAGCGGCGGCTGATGCGGCGGCAACAGCGGAATCAACAACGACGGAGCCAGCATCGGAAACGGCTCCTGCAAAGAGCGATAAAGGTGACAAAGTAGAAGGTGAGGCGAAGCCGACGAGCGAGCCAACTGAGAAAAAGACTGACGCTGAAAAGCCCGCTCCTGAATCGAAAACTGAGTGAGTCAAGTTGAGTAGCTTTCCATCGAATGTGATTCGTGTTCGTTCCTAAATTGGCAAATCCCATCGGGTGATTCCACCCATTTCTCCGCGAGGAGTTCTGTCATGAAAAACTTAGCTGCCAAACTCAAAGGTCTGAATTACAAGCAACTCGTGGTTGATCACGGGGAAAAGGGAGTCTTCGGTTTCTTTGCCTTAATCGTTTTGGTCTTTTTGGCCGGAACGAGTTGGAGCCGCTACGAGAAGGAGCCAGAGCAGTTTTTAGAAAAAGTCGCTAAGGGCGAAGCGGCGATTAAGGCGTCGGCATGGACTGACGAGCGGAAGAAAGATTTCCGCGCCGTGCGGGACATCGCCGAGGAAGTGAAGATGCTGCACTCGCCGCTCGAAGCCTCGCGATTCGAGTACTCGACTCCGTGGTTCTGGCCCATGTATCCGCAGACAAAACCAGGAGCTGATCCGAAGTTGCTCGCGGTGCTTGAATTAGTTTCTGACGTTGGCAAGTTCATCATGATTGAGCAGCCAATCGAGCAACCACAAAACTTAGTGGCTGGCGTGTTCGACAAAGGCGAATCGGAAGACGGCAAAAAGGGACCGAACGCTGACGACGACAACGCGCCACGACGAACAGGAAACGATGACACCGCTCCACGAGTTGGAGTCGGTGCCGCAGTAGGAGCGAATCCAGCAGGCGCTGACCCACAAGCGGCGATGCAAATGCAAGCCAGGATGTCTGGCGGCATGGGAGCTAGCGGGATGGCGGGCAATCAACCAACCGTGAATGCACGGGGGGTCCGTTTCGCAGCAGTTCGCGGAGTGTTTCCGTTGAAAGATCAAGTGGAAGAATTTGCCAAAGCGATCCAATTGGAGACGAGCCAGGCGGCCGAGCTTGTTGAGTTTTTGGATTTCGAACTTCAGCGACAAGTGGCGCTGTCGGGCAATCCAGATCCTTGGTCTGGCAAGTGGGAGCCTGTGGATTTGCAAGCGGCCTTGGATGTGATTGATCGAGTGGATTTCGATACAGAATTGGTGGATACCGCTTTCACAGACGCAGTCTTCACCATGCCTCTGCCTCGTCGAGTTGCCGGACTATGGAATAAGTACGCCTCTCATCCCAAGATCAAAGATCTGAGCAAGGAGATGGCGGAAGCCCAGGCTCAGTTGATGCAGAAGATGGTGGAAGATGCGGAGGCAAGAAAACTTGAAGCTCCGAAAGGAAAAAAAGGTTTCTCTGGCAAAGTAAACGATATGCGAGGGATGAGAACGCAGATGAATTCCGCTCCCTCAATGGGCGGACCAGGTGCAAGTAGCAGTTCGTCTTCAATGGCAGCGATGATGAGACAAGTAAACGATGATGTGACCTCCGGATCTGCCATGCCTTTTTCCCAAGGAATGAATTTCGGTTCGGGACCAAACAACAGTTTCGCGAGTGCAGTGACATCAATGGGCAACCAGATGCAGAAGACGGATACCCGTTTGAGCAAGTATTTGTTGTTCCGCTATTTCGACTTCACGGTGACGCCGGGAAATTCCTATCGATATCGAGTTCGGTTGGTCTTGCGAAATCCAAACTACAAGCGACCAGTTGAAGAGCTTGTTGATGCTTCTGTGGCAGAAGGTGAATTGCGAATGACTCCTTGGAGTGAGCCAACCACTCCGTCGGTAATCCCGGAAGAGCAAAAGGTGTTTTTGGCGAAGATTGATAAAGGACGTCCAGAATCGGGTGTCGCGCCAGTGGCGAATATGGACATCGTCCAATGGTTCGCGGACGCCGGGACGAACATTGCGGTCAAGCTTGAGAAATTGCAGCTTGGGCAGTTCGTTGGTGGTCGCGCAAAGACCGAAGTACTCCGCCCGGAGATGTCGTTGAAAGAAGAAGAGATTCCCGTCTTCACCGGTTCCATCTTGGCTGACATTGCAACTGCTCCGCTCGCAGAGTTAGACGCTGCCGAGCATGCGGACTTAAAGGTCGATGCCAAGAAACTCAAGCAACTTGGAACTGTCGATAAGGCATTGTTGGTGGATCGCTTTGGCCATTTGTTGGCGCTCGATCCTAAGGTTTCAGAAGATGATCAAAAGAGGTCACTTCGATCTGTCGAGGACGAGCACAAAGTTTGGAACCACCTGAAGAGCCGAAACGACGCAGCAGGTGCGGTCCGTCCAAGTGACCTCGATCGACTTGCGGGTAGGAACTCCTCGGCATCATCAAGTAGCGCCGACATGATGAGTCAGATGATGGGCGGCATGATGGGTGGAGCACCTAGTCCGTTGAAGAAGGGAAAGGGACCTGCTGGAAGGAAACCGCCGAAGAATAGCGGCGGAAACAGCTCTGGGGGTAGTAACTCCGGAGGGAACAATTCTGGTGGTGCCGCAAGCTTCTAACGTCACTGGGAAGTTGGCATCAGCGAGATTCAGGGATGGGAAATGCAGCGCGGTATCTCGGAATTGATCCGGGGTTAAACAAAACCGGATATGCCCTTCTGGAGAGATCCGCGCGCGGCCCAGTGTTGTGTGAAGGTGGGCTGATCCGCTCAACTCGCGGTGGTTCATTGGCTGATCGAGTTCATGAGATTGCCTCTGGACTACACGAGGTTCTCGTGGAGTTTCAGCCAACAGTACTGGCGATTGAACAGGTCTTTTCGTTGGTGCGAAATCCGAAATCTGCGCTGTTGATGGCTCACGCCCGCGGCGCGATTTTGGCGACTGCCGTCGGGTGTGGGGTTCCGGTCGTGCATTACACGCCGACGCAGATCAAGCGGTTACTCACAGGCAGCGGCAAGGCGTCTAAGGAACAAATTCAGCACGCGATCAAGACTGAACTGCGCTTAGATCGCGTGCTTGAACCTCATGACGTTTCCGACGCTTTCGCTGTCGCGCTGTGCCACTATTACAGTTCGCGAGTTGCCACTTGAGTGTTGTGACGTCGGCGAGTTGATATCCTGCGGCCACGAACATCTTTCGTGGTTTCATTTGCGGATCAACCTCATGCCGACACATCGCTTGGTTCTCTTAGTCGCGGCGATCGTGACTTCCGGAGCGATCTTAGCTTCATCAATTGTGACAACGCCGCGAGTTGTTCCTCTAAATTCGCAAGCAGCAAAGTCGGCGAGCGACGGTGATTCCCCACGCGACGAAATTTCAAAAGCCGATTCCGAGGCTTTGTCGAAAACAGACCTATCGACGCTCGTCATCAAAGAGCCACATCCGACTCCCGCTGAAATGGTTTGGATTCCAGGGGGACGTTTTTTGATGGGAAGCAAGGACGGCAAGGCTGATGAAGAGCCAGTTCACGCAGTCGAACTCGACGGTTTCTGGATGGACAGCACCGAAGTCACGAATGCGGACTTCGCGAAGTTCGTGGACGCGACTGGCTACGTCACAATTGCCGAGAAGCAACCGAAGCGAGAAGACTTCGTCGGGCTGGTCCCGGACGTCAACGTCATCAAAGAGGAAGACTTGGTTCCCAGTTCGATCTGTTTTAATCCCAACTATGATCGTGCGACATTACGCAAAGATTATCCGAATTGGCCGTATCAAGTCTGGATGTTGAAACGTGGCGCAAGCTGGCGACACCCCAACGGACCGGATTCGTCGATCGATGACAAGCAAGATCATCCGGTCGTGCATGTGGCCTGGAAGGACGTCGTCGCATATTGCGAATGGGCTGGCAAGCGACTGCCGACGGAGGCCGAATGGGAATACGCCTCGCGTGGAAGTTTGGCTCAGCAGGATTACCCTTGGGGGAATCGACTGCAAAAAAATGGAAATTGGTTGCTTAATGTCTGGCAGGGAAAATTTCCTGAGGCTCACGAAGTGTCCGACGGGTTTGAGTTCACAGCTCCCGTCAAATCCTATTCGCCGAATCCATTTGGTCTGTACGACATGGCTGGCAATGTTTGGGAATGGTGTGCCGACTGGTATCAGCCGACCTATTACGCAGAAAGTCCGCGACGTAACCCACAAGGGCCAGAGGACAGCTTTGATCCAAACGAACCCAACATTCCCAAGCGAGTCCAACGCGGCGGCTCGTTCATGTGTAGCCCCGACTATTGTTTGGGCTATCGCTGCGCGACGCGGATGAAGGGCGAGCCGACGTCGGGAACGTTTCACTGCGGTTTCCGTTGTGTGTTGCCGGCCGCTGATTACGACGCCTTCGTAAAGAAGACCGCGCGATGATTAAGGATCGTTCGCAAGTCACTCGAAAACAATTTGCACTCGCACACCTAGATCGAAGTCTCAATGTCCGTTGCTAGCTCGGATTCTCAGGCACCTAATCTTTCAGAAGCCGACATCGGCATTGTCTGTGCGTTGCCCATTGAATTGGGAGCGTTCATGGATCGTTGCGAGAAAGTGAAGAAATACACGGGTGGAGACTTCGTGTTTCGCGGCGGTTTTTATGACGGTATTCGAGTCGCGGTGGTCGAAGCGGGAATGGGTTTTTCGCGAGCACGTCGAGCGACTCAAGCGTTGATGGATGGGCATTCTCCGAAGTGGTTGTTGTCGTGTGGTTTTTCGGGCTCGCTTCGCGAAGACATTTCTGTGGGCTCGATCGTGGTGGGAAACTCGATCGTCGATCAACACGGCCAGTGCTTGCAGATTGATATGCAGATGCCGGCTGATCCCGCTCGAAAGCTGTTTGTTGGACGACTGCTAACAGCAGATGAAATGATTCGATCGGTCGATCAAAAGCGACAGCTCGGCGAGCAACATTCAGCTTTGGCCGTTGATCTTGAAAGCTTGGCTGTGGCTCAAGTGGCTCGCGAAAGGAAGACTCGGTTCTTGGCGATTCGAGTTATCAGCGACGACTTTTCGGCTGACCTGCCGCCAGAAGTGATGAGCATCGTTGGAGCAACCGGCAGCGTCCGATTCGGGGCTGCGCTCGGTTCTATTTGGAAGCGTCCTGCTGCGGTCAAAGATTTATGGCGATTGCGAGAGCAGGCCCAAACCGCCTCTTCGCACTTGGCCTCATTTTTAGACGGCGTCATTTTGCAGCTTCACGCCTCGACGCTCAGCGAACAACGCCCATCGTAGTAAATGCCAGACGAGCAGACCGCACGCGGAACCGCTCGAGTCGGCAATCCAGTCTGCAAAATCGCAATGACGATTGATGCCGGGTAACTGCTGAGTCAACTCATCAGTTGCACCGATCAACGCTGTCGCGAGCCAGACTCCAACAGTGAGCTTGATGTAGCCGGTCGGCGTCCTTGAGCGCCATGTTGCAATCAAAAACGCGAGCCCAAAGTAGGCACAGAAATGGAGCCACTTATCGTTCCCCTCCATTGGGAAGATTCCCTCCGGGTTGGGAATGTGAGTCCCTGTGAGAAGGGCGATTGCATAGGCGGCAAGTAAAACTCCGCTCCAACGATGCGCAAACAATAGGCGAGCACGCCAACTTGATTTCGTCTCAGTTTTTGCATCGCGATCGTCGTGCATCAGGGATCTGTTCAAACTGTTTTTTGAATCGGCCAACAAATTGTTGGCGGAAGGAGGTTTAGGTTCGTTCGCCTTTCTCCTTCCGCCGCGTTCGTCTCTCTGCTTCTGCTTCTGTTCTTCGATGGTTCGAAGCAACCGCAGCTATTGGCCCGTACGCGCGGCACCAACGAGTCCGATCAATCGAAGAACACCTTCTTGGATTTCAATTCGCATTGATGCACCATTTGGCTGCGAGGCGACTTCAAGAGCGATCTCGTCGTGCCCGCTTTCAAAAGCGGACTTCCCCAACTCCAAAACTTGCGGACCAGCATCCTCCATCAAAGGGAGAAGTTTCGAGAGTCCGATGCGTAATGAAATCGGAGCACGCTTGGTCGATGTGGTTGTCTTGGCGTCGAGTGAACTCTTCACGGCAGTCAGTGAATCGTCCCCGGCGGTAAGCACGACGGCATCTTCTGCAAACGCCAAGTGAGCGGGACCGTTTCCGAGATGCTTTTCACGATCTGAGTCCGGCGGCAAGGTGATGGCGTGAACGCGAGCCCCCTTGACTTCAGTGACGCCAAGTTTGACCGGCGAACTTTTAGGGTCTTTACGAATGACCTCTTCAAAAATCTTTCCGAGTTCTTTTCCTTTGACGACCTTAGTCGCAGCGAGTAGTTGCAGCTTCCCGGACGCTCCGCTGTTGACGATGAGAGCTTGATCGAGGCGACCTCGTTCAATCGATTGTCGCAGCGTCCCTGCTGCCCGCGTGAGTACCTCAATAGCGGCTTTGCGATCGGCTTCTTTGACACTGGTGTCGGCTTTCACTGCGGCGACTCCACCCTTTTCTCCCTCATCGACCATCAATCGGAAGATCCCTTGAGCGTCTTGGCTGAGCGGTGTTGAGAGCACGAAACTGCCGATCGTTTGCTTCGATGTCAGAGAAGTAAATGGGCTTTCTGTTTTCGCATAGCCGGCACAGGCTTGTGCCAACGTAGTTTCGGATTTCGCTGTGAAACCGAGATCAAGGGAGACAGCCTTTGCTTTCGCATCAATGTTGAAGCCAACACTCAGTCGGTCACCGTCCATGAGCAATCGTCGAAGGCCCGACAATGCGATTGCGCGGCCCAGTTCTTCACCACGTCGTTCGGCTTCGCTGGCAGTGATGTTGTTACTCGCGGTCGCGGCAGCTTGAGCTTCTGTTTGTGCGAGGAATTGTTCTTTCAGACCGTCGCTGATCTTCGTGAGATCGAATTCAATCGCGATATCTGCGGTCGACTTCACGAGCGTGTCGAGATTGGGCGTCTCTTTAAGAGCATCGGTCGATTGAGCAAACAGAAAGTGTTTCGCTCCGTGTTTGGCAAACATCGGGACGGGATTGTTCGGGATCTGGTACTGAGTGAAACCATTTTCGGTGGTGGGGTCAGGAAGAATACTCGCCAGCGATTCTGCAAAGGTCTTTTGGCTCACGACCGGGACAAAGATGACAAAATCTTTCGGCTGCCCTTCGGAAGTCATCGTGAGGTACGCACCAATCGGCTTTGTCGCATCGAGTCCTTTCAGACCTTTTCCACCCGTAATTTGAGTGATCGCACCCGGCAATGCGGCACCGAGCAGCGGCTGTTGAACGGCGTTTCCCAGGTACTGTGAGTCCGTAAGCAGTTCATTGAAACTTTTCACCGAAACAACAACTGCGGGCTCTGCGGCAAGCGACGGAAATGCCGACGCAGTTAAAAGTGTGACCCCGCCGAGAGTCGCTGTTAGAAATTTGTGCCATGTTGCCGTCATGATTTGAGTTCTCCGTGTTTGTTGTGAGAGAGCACGATTCCTTTTGTTGACCGAGCATCGCGGGAGGTATACCACGGCGAGCGACTGAGATTCAAAGCGAGTTCTTTTCTGGCCGCGGAGACAACACATCACTGGTTGTGAGGATGTTTTCGAGTTGGCGCGTCGGTACTCACTCCAAATTTGCAACATCGTTTGATACCGTGCGATTCCAATTCATTGAGCCCTGCAGGTGATGAGGAGCCGAAATGGCGACTATCTTTCAACGGATTATCGATAAAGAGATTCCAGCCAATATCGTTTTCGAAGACGATCTTTGTTTGGCGTTTCACGATGTTGCTCCACAAGCTCCAACGCACGTGTTGGTCATTCCGAAGAAGCCGCTGCCGAATCTCGCAGCAGCAAAAGCTGACGATCAAGCGTTACTAGGTCACTTGCTATTGGTCGCAAAACAGATTGCCGATCAACTTGGTCTCAGCAATGGTTATCGCACGGTTATCAACTGCGGCAAAGATGGCGGGCAATCAGTCGATCATTTACACATTCACGTTCTCGGCGGTCGTGCCCTTCATTGGCCACCGGGGTAAGCACGAGGTCGCGGGCGACTCGCCTGTGACCGATCCAACCACGACAGGCAACTGCTTGCCGTTACGAAAAGAAGAAGGAATCTCTTGATGGGCATTCGCAAATTGGTTTTGGCTGCGTCGGTGTTGGTCGCGATGGCCGCGCTACTTTCCGCGAACTTGCAAACGGCAGCGCCGTCGGGAGTGGCGATGGCGAAGGCCGCGCAGGATTACCTGAGCAAGCTGACCGATGCGCAACGAAAGCAAACCAGTTTTGCTTTCGACGACAAAGAACGGCTCAACTGGCACTTTATTCCGCGACCACGAAATGGTCTGCCCGTCAAGCAACTCGAAGGGGACGCATTAAAGTCAGCATTTGCTTTGATTCGAGCGGGCTTGTCTGAAGTTGGTTACGACCAAGCCTTAAACGTCATGAGTCTCGAAGAAGTGCTCTATCTGTTGGAAGGTGGCGCTCGCGAAGAACGCCGTGGGAAACGCGACCCGCAGAAGTATTACGTCAGCGTCTTCGGTACTCCCGCCGAGACTGGCACGTGGGGCTGGCGTTTAGAAGGTCATCACCTTTCACTCAATTACACGATTAAGGACGGCAAGGTCGCTTCGAGCACTCCAGAATTCTTCGGAACGAATCCTGGTACAATCGACGCAGGCTTGGGACGCCGAATTCGTGTACTCGGTGCTGAAGAAGACCTGGCCCGTGCGTTGTTGAAGTTGTGCGACGAAGATCAAAAGAAAGTGGCTTGGGTCGACAAGGCCGCGCCCGATGAACTGCGAACCGGTGGCGCGATGGGGACGAATCCAGTGGCCGCTCAACCAGAGACAACAGCTCCAGTGGGACTACCTGCGGCGAAGATGAGTGCCGATCAGAAGAAGTTGTTGGCGGAATTGCTTTCCGAATACTTGAAGAACATGCCTGGTGACGTTGAACGTGATCGCCGAGCCCAAATCGAAGCAGGCGGACTCGACAAGATCCACTTCGCATGGTGGGGCAGCAGTGAAGTCAACGAACGACACTACTACCGAGTCCAAGGTCCAACGTTCTTGATCGAGTACAACAACACGCAAAATAACGCCAACCACGTCCACAGCATGTGGCGAAACCTCGGTGGCGACTTTGCGATTCCGCTGAAGTAAGTCAGGCAATTTGGTCGCGATAACGTTCATTGATTGTGTTCGTTTTATTTGGTCTCGTCACAAAGAGGTTCAGCATGATTTCTAGAAGAAGTTGGTTGGGGTATGCGCTGATCGCATTAACTGCGATCGGTTTGTGGTCAGGCTCGACGATCGTCCGTGCCGACGACGAATGGCAAACAATCTTCGATGGCAAGACGCTCGACGGCTGGGACGGCAATCCTGAATTTTGGCGTGTTGAAGACGGCTGCATCACCGGTGAGACCACGAAAGACAAGCCAACGAAGGGGAATACCTTCATCATTTGGCGCAAAGGCGAGACTGCCGATTTCGAGTTGACGCTCGATTACAAAATCATCAACGGCAACTCCGGCATTCAGTACCGCAGCTTTGAAGTGCCCAATGAGAAGTGGGTCATTGGTGGATACCAAGGAGATTTTGAGGCAGGTGACACCTACTCTGGCATTCTCTACGGCGAGCGTTATCGCGGCATCCTCTGCAACCGCGGTCAGAAGACCGTCTTGAAGAAGAAGGATGGCAAGTTCGCGGTTGAGGTTGTTGGCTCAGTCGGTGACACAAAGGAAATCCAAGCCAAGATCAAGAAGGAAGATTGGAACAGCTACCGAATCGTTGCGAAGGGGTATCATTTCCAACACTTCATCAACGGCGTCGCAACGGCAGATTGCACGGACGAAGACACCGAACGACGTGCAAAGGGAGTCCTCGCATTGCAGCTTCACGCTGGTCCGGCGATGAAGGTTCAATTCCGTAACATCAAGATTAAGCATTTGAAGGCCGGAGGCTCTGCCTCAACCGGGAGTTCGACAGGAAAAAAGACGGCCCTCTTGTTGGCCGGAAATCCAAGTCACGGCTTCGGGGCTCACGACCACTTGTCGGGCTGTTCGCTCTTAGCAAAATTGCTCAATGAGAGCGGCCTCGTCGATGCGAAGGTACATTCACTCCAGAAGAGTGGCTGGCCAAAACCGGAAGAACTCGCGACCGCGAACACCATCGTCATCTACTCCGACGGAGGTGGCGGCCATCCTTTCAACGCGCATATCGACGAACTTGCCGAGTTGACGAAGAAGGGGACGGGAATTGTTTGCATTCACTACGGTGTTGAGACAACGACCGGCAAACCAGGACAAGCATTTCTCGATTGGACTGGCGGTTTCTTTGAACCACATTGGTCAGTGAATCCTCACTGGGTCGCCAATTACAAGCAGTTTCCAAAGCACCCAGCGACCAATGGTGTGAAGCCATTCGCGACGAATGATGAGTGGTACTACCACATGCGATTTCGCGAAAAGATGGAAGGAGTCACGGCAATTCTGACTGACCTTCCACCAAAAGAATCGCTCAGCCGGGGTGATGGCCCACATAGCGGCAACCCTGCTGTCCGCAAAGCGGTTCTCGAAGACAAGGAGCCACAACACATGGCTTGGGCGACTCAACGAGCCGATGGTGGCCGAGGTTTCGGTTGCTCCGGCGGCCACGTCCACTGGAACTGGGGTAACAACCAGTTTCGCAAATTGATTCTCAACGCAATCGTCTGGACGGCCGGTGCGGACGTCCCGACTGATGGGGTGCCTGCTGGTAAGGTCACCGTTGAAGATCTCCTCCAAAACCACGACGAGCCGATTCCAGCAGATTTCAACAAAGCTCGAATTCAAGCAATGCTCGACGAGTGGAACACTCAAGCAGCGAAGTAGTTTCGCAGGCGATTTTGAGGAAGGACACGCGGAACTCTCATGGCCACTGCTTTCGCGGACGTTCAAACATTTGCGGACCTTTTTGAAGAACTCGGTGGGGTAAGTCCCAGCCGAGTTCGTTTCCGCCCAGCTCCCGGTCGCGCGACCGAAAAAGACGTGATTCGAATTGAGGCGTCCGAGAACCGACTGTTTGAACTTGTGGACGGCGTCTTAGTGGAGAAGGGAATGGGGGCACGAGAAGCATTACTGGCTTCCTTCATTGTTCACTTCTTTTGGGACTATCTCAAAGATCATGACCTCGGTGTCGCTTTGGGAGCAGATGGCATGCTCCGACTACGACCACGCCTTGTTCGAATTCCTGATGTCAGTTTTATCTCTTGGGACCAAATTCCAAGTGGCGAGTTTCCGGCGACACCAATTCCGAGTTTGTTTCCTGACTTAGCAGTCGAAGTTCTCAGTGATAGCAATACGGTCGCTGAAATTGATCGCAAGCTAGCCGAGTACTTTGAGGCGGGATGCAAGTTGGCATGGATCATCGATCCGGCGACGAATACCGCAGACGTCTACACGTCGCCGACTGATTGCCAGCATCTGCGTGCCAACCAATCGCTCGATGGCGGTGAGGTTTTGCCCGGCTTCAAGCTGTCGCTAAAGGAGCTTTTTGCGAGCACGCGGAGACGTCGTCGCTAAGAAACGGGGACGCAATAACCGCCCGATCCTTGGGAGTGCCAGCACGACGCGCCAGCGAGCGATGACGGCAAAGACCACTCGCTGGCGCGTCGTGCTACGAAGACATCGGGAAGTTGTTGCGTCCCTGTTCCTAAGGTTTGATCATGGCCGTAGTCTGCGAAATCCAACATCCACTGATTCAACATCACCTTGCGAAGTTGCGAGAGAAGGGGACTCCGCCGGACGAATTTCGACGGCTTGTTGGACGGCTCGCGAGCCTGCTAGCTTTTGAAGCGACTCGCGATCTGGAGCTTCAATCGGTTGAGATTGAAACTCCATTAACTCGCATACCGGCTCAACGATTGTCACAGCGGATCGGTCTTGTGCCGATCCTGCGAGCTGGTCTGGGGATGGTTGATCCACTGCTTGAACT
>CAIJTL010001267.1 GCA_903823545.1 uncultured Planctomycetaceae bacterium | reverse complement strand
CAGACTCACTGCCAAAGTATGGCAACACGAAATCGGAAAGCGTCAACAAACCTTTCGTGCCACTGACATTCGCCCATTGTTGCTTCTCTGTGATGAACGAGTTGTAAAACGTCGCGGAAACTCCGTGATCGAAAAACAATTCCGCAGAAAACTCCATCGGCACATCCGACTGACTATCAGGACGTCGCGCTTTTGTCAGCATGCGGCCGCTTACTCGCAACGGCATTTGGTATTTCAATGCGAAGAGAGTGAACCGAATCGTGTACCAACCAAGGTCTCCGAGGCATCCGAGTGGTTCGAGTTCGCCACTCGCCCGAATGTTGGAATTCACCCATTCATCCGGAGCACAAAAACTAAAAGCAGAGCTTATGCGACGGATTCGGCCAACGCTTTCACCATCGTCGAGGACATCTCGCAGTGGTTTCAGTCGCTCGCTGTGCATGAACATGACTCCGTCCATGAATTGCACGTTGCTGCGATTACATGCAGCGATCATCTCCCCGACATCCGCAGCATTGCAGCCAACAGGCTTCTCAACCAAAACGTGTTTTCCCGCTTGTGCTGCTTTAATGACCCATTCTTTCCGAATGCCGGTCGGCAGCGGAATATAAATGGCATCAATATCTGTCGCGGCAATCATCGCTTCATAGCTGCCGATTGCTCTCGGGGTCGGATAATGTGGAACCGTTGATTGGCAGCCATCAATAAATTGTTGAGCCCGCTCGACGCTTCGACTGGCAACCGCCGATAAGGAAGCGTTCCCCGCATTGCGAATCGCCTGCCAATTCTTTTGAGCAATATTAGCGGTTCCCAAAATGCCCCAACGACAGGTCTTTGACGTACTCACAATCCGGCTCCTCGTGAAAATTGCAGAATGAATTTGGGGGGATGATCTTCCCGAAGACTCGCGCGTGGCACAATGGAAACGATCCGCCAGTGTTTACCTTCACCAAATCGAGCAATTTTTCGCCATCTTTGGTGGAAATTTCACCTTATGTTGATCGACGATTCGTGGCGAGACTTCGATATACTCGCCGCTGAAGTTCCGAGAAAAAATCTCTCAACGATTGAGGTCATCATGCAAACGCCACGATTGCTTTCGTCATTGGCATTACAGTCATCCGGCACGTCCAACGTGAGTCGCCGAACCTTTTTAAGCTCCTTCGCGGCAAGTGGCGCGATGCTCCTGTCAGGCAGAACTGGATTCAGTGCTGAGACGATTGGGCCGGACATCAAAACGCTGAAAGCGATGCGAGAGAAGGCCATCAATTTTCTGAAGACTACTCAGAATGACGATGGCAGTTGGACCTCGAAAACACAGCCGGGAATTACGGCGATGGTTTGCTTTGGCCTGGAGTGTGGCGGAGCGAAAGCGGACGACGTAACGCTTCAGAAAGGGCTTAAGCATCTGCTCGGCTACCTTCAAAAAGATGGCGGCATCTATCACCCAGAAACGAATCACAAAAACTATGAAACAAGTTTGACCGTACTCGCTCTCTCCGGAGCGAACACCGACGGCAAACTCACTGGGACAATCAAGGATGCCGAAAAATTCTTAAGGCTACTGCAGTGGGATGAAACAGAGGGTGTTGATAAATCGCAGCCAGCATTCGGTGGAGCTGGCTATGGAAAATCTCAGCGGCCAGATCTGTCTAACACGACGTTTCTGCTCGATGCGCTCAAAGCCGCTGGAGTGAAATCAGATGACCCGGCCATGCAAAATGCGCTCATCTTTGTTTCTCGATGTCAGAATCTCGAAAGTGAATTCAACACAACGGAATTCCCGGCAAAGGTCAATGACGGCGGCTTCTATTACACTCCTGCTGCCGGCGGAAATTCACAAGCAGGCAAGAATCCAGATGGTGGGCTGCGATCATACGCCAGCATGACTTATGCTGGCTTAAAGAGCATGCTTTACGCGGGCCTGACTAAGGACGACAAGCGGGTCAAAGCTGCGTTGGAATGGATTCGCAAGTTCTACTCCGTCGATCAGAACCCCGGCCTGGAACAGCAAGGGTTGTACTACTACTACCACACGATGGCAAAAACACTTTCAACAATGGACGTTGACCTCTTTGTCGACGCAAAGGGTGTCAAACACGATTGGCGTAAGGAAATCGCGGAAGCTTTGGCGAAGCGCCAGAAAGAAAACGGAAGTTGGGTCAATGCCGCAGATCGCTGGATGGAAGGCGATCCAAACCTCGCAACGTCGTACGGGCTGATGGCTCTCAAGTTCTGCGACCCAAAATGAAAGTCATCGTGGAGGGAGATAGATTCTGTGGTCACTCGGCGTCTGGTGCCGAAGCCCACTTGGAGCGAGCTCTCCGAAGCGATTAACTCCTTTCAAAATCATTTTGTGCTGTCGCGTTGACGACAGTTGTTGCCGACTAGACGACTCCAGGTCTGGCTGCAAAGCATCTGTGAAACACGGGCTCTGGTGTGAATTGCCCGTAAATTGTGTGATCTCTCAGGTGGCGGCTTTGGCTATCGACTTTTCTGGTTCCTGGCACCGCGACTGCGGTAAGTCGCGTCAGCTTCCACTGAAGAGAGCCATTTGAAACGGATTCAGACAACAGGCTCTCGTCACTGAATGGAACAAAGGTGATGCCATGAGCGAGACAACTAAAATCCCCAAAAAAGTGGTCACACAACTGAGCGCCTTGCGAACCGAAGATCCGACTCGCAAAAAAGCTGATCGCCATCGTTGTGGGCGTTGCTGTCGATGTAGTCGCTGTTGGTAAAACTCGACACGACCTGGGGGCTCGGGGTGAAGTGTGGAAGTCTTGTTGGACAATGTCACTGATCGTTGGGAAGGCCAGTGACGACGTTCTGGGCAAACACTTCAACCTCACTTTTCCCCGAATACCCAGTCACGAGAGTGAGAAAACTTCGCTGACCGACAAGTTTCGATAAGCCAAATTGACAAAACGCTAAAAACGCGAAATGCTCTGGCTGGCTTGAGTTTGCGGACCTGAACATCGGACGTCGGTTTGTTGGCTTTGTTGTCGGCACCAAGTCGTTCGAGGACTCAAGCCATGTGCAGGAGGCTAAATCATGGCATTGCGACTTCGTGAGATCGGGCGAGCGTTGTGGGGTGACGAAACAGGGGCAATCGTTT
>CAIJTL010001266.1 GCA_903823545.1 uncultured Planctomycetaceae bacterium | reverse complement strand
AGGAACTTTCTCCAGTGAAACGCTCCCTCACACTCACGGCGATTGTCAGCATCATTTTCTTCAATGTCTCTGGCGGCCCCTATGGTTTGGAGTCGGTGCTCAAGGATGGTCCCGGCTTGGCGATGCTGCTGATCGTGCTGACGCCGCTGCTTTACAGCGCGCCGGTTGCGTTCATTGTTGCCGAACTGGGGACAGCGATTCCGGAAGAGGGGGGCTATTACGTCTGGTCCAAGCGGGCTCTCGGCAAGTTCCCAGCGTTCTGCCAAGGCTGGTGGGCATGGATGTTTACCTTCGTCGATGTCGGTATTTGTCCGGCGTTGTTCTGCGATTATCTCTCGTTCTTCTTTGAGATCTTTCACAAAGAGACGGGGAGTTTCTGGGCCAGAAAGATCGTCATGCTGGCGATGATCTGGGCTTTCGTGTTGCTCAACCTGCGCGGAGCACGCACTGTTGGAAACTTCGCCAAGGGTTTGGCGCTTCTCATCTTTTCACCATTTGTGATCTTGATTGGCTGTGGGCTTTACCGAGGACTGACCACCGGGTTTCCACACAATCCATTCGTCCCGTTTTTGAATGAAGGGACGTCGTTAGTTTCGGCATTGGCGTTGGCAATCCCGGTCATCCTTTGGAACTATCAAGGCTGGGACGCAGTCTCGACGTGTGCTGGCGAGATGAACAATCCGCGTCACGATTACCCACGTGCGTTGGTTGTGGCGATCGTCTTGATCATGGCCGTTTATGGGCTTCCTGCTCTAATCGGCTTGCTGTTTTTTGGCAGCCAAGGGATTGAATGGACAACCGGCTCTTGGAGCATCGTGGCAGAGAAACTGGTCGGCTCGTGGCTTGGGGCGGCGTTGAGTGCAACTGGGATGGTTGCTGGAGTTGGCCTCTATTCAGGCTTGGTCTTGGTCTATAGCCGAGTACCGTTCGTCATGGCTCGCGACGGCTTTTTGCCGAAGGCCATGATGCGTGAAAACGCTCACGGAGCACCTGCGATTTCATTGCTGGTGTGCGGCGTGATCTACTCGATCATCGTGATGATCTTCAAAGATTTTGAAGCAGTGGCGAAAGCGGACGTGACTCTTTACACCGGCAAAGTCTCGATGGAGTTGATCTCGTTCTTGGTCTTGCGACGTCGCGAACCGGAACTGCATCGCCCCTTCCGAGTCCCCGGCGGCTGGCCTGTAGCGATCATGCTGGCGTGTCTGCCGCTGCTGTGCATCGTCGCCAACCTGACGTTTCAAATCGCCGATGGCGGCTTCATGGAAGTGCTCGGTATTCCGCTCTGCATGATGGCGACTGGGCCGCTGATTTATCCCTTCATTGTGCGTTACCGAGCCACTCACCCCGTGGAACTCACCGCCCACGACGAGAAATTGCCACCGGAACAGGAAGCGTAGGTTGGGACTCCGTCCCGACGCACTTAGTCAATACCCAGCCGCGCAGCCGTCTTTGCGCGGGTCGGTGCCGCCGTGGAGGACGCCGTTGACGTGGTCGATGAGAATGGCTTGATAGCCGCCGTATGACCCGCCCGGTGCGGCGAGTTGGTGGCCGCGGTCAGCGAGTGATTTGAGTGTTTCGGCGGGGATGCCCCATTCGTAGCCAACGACTCCGCCACCAGTTGATTCTGGTCGGCCTGTCGGTGTCGCGCTGCCAGAGTGTTGCACGCGTGGGTGTTCGCCTGCCTGTTGCACATTCATGCTGAAGTCGATCATGTTGACCAAGACCTGCACGTGACCTTGAGGCTGGAAGTCACCTCCCATCACGCCGAAGCTCAGCCACGGTTTGCCATCTTTGGTCACGAAGCCAGGGATGATCGTGTGGAACGGTCGCTTGTATGGTTCGAGCCGATTGGGATGCGTGTCATCGAGCGCAAACAGACAACCACGATTCTGCAACGCGAAGCCAACATTGCCCGGCACGACCTGCGATCCGAAGCCGTAGTAGTTGCTTTGAATGAACGAGCAACAGTTGCGGTCCTTATCGACGACCGTCAGATAAATCGTGTCACCGTGAGCCAACTTCGCATCGCCTGGCGCAACACCGACCGCTGCGTGAGACATATCAATCCGCTTCGTCTGTCGAGCGGCGTACTCTTTCGAGATCAGTTCCTTCGTCGGCGGAGTCCCGAATGCCGGATCGAAATAGAACCGCGAGCGATCAGCAAATGCGAGTTTCTTGGACTCGATCAACAAATGCAGATAATCGGGATGAAACGGGCCGAGCGACTTGAGGTCGTGCCTTTCCAACTGATTGAGCATCTGCAACGCCGCGATTCCTTGCCCGTTGGGAGGTAATTCCCACACGTCGTAGCCGCGATAATTCGTGCTCACTGGATCGACCCATTCGGAAGTGTGATCGGTGAAATCTCGCTTCGAGAAGTAGCCTCCATTCGCCTCACTGAACCGCACAATCTGGTCGGCGATCACTCCGTTGTAGAAAGCGTCTCGTCCACCTTTCGCGATCGCTCGATACGACGCGGCGAGATTCGGATTCTTGAAGATCTCGCCGACTCGCGGGCCACGACCGTTTGGCATGAAGGTCTTCACGGAATCAGGCCATTCGGCCAAGCCGCCTCCGCCCCAGCTCGATGCAATGATCTCGCTGACTGGAAATCCTTCTTCCGCGTACTGAATACTCGGTGCAAGCAGTTTGTCGAACGGCATCGTGCCGAACTTCGATCGCAGCAACTCCCAACCATCGACACAGCCGGGGACCGACCAACTCAGTGGGCCGCTGTAGGGAATTTCTTTCAAGCCACGCTTCGCAAACACGTCTCGATTGAGTTTGAACGGACTGCGACCGCAAGCATTCAGCCCGTACAGCCGCTTGGTCTTCGCGTCCCAATAGATGACAAACAAATCGCCGCCGATGCCGCAGCTCATCGGTTCGACAAGCCCGATCATGGCACTCGCCGCAATCGCAGCATCGGCCGCATTGCCGCCCGCTTTGAGGACGTCCAAACCGACTTGTGCCGCCAGCGGTTGGCTTGTTGCAACAATCCCGTTCTTCGCAATGACGACGGATCGTCCAGGATGTGGCAGCACTTTAGGAGGGGCGGCCTCGGCTGTTGAGCTTGATGAATCGAAGCTCGCAAAGAATGGCAACGACATCGCGCTCACCCACATCAGCCAAGTGATTCGAGTCCATCGCACTCGCGACATGATCTGCTCCCGGCTGTCCTAATCAGCCAATTGTGACTGACACCGTTTGGACAAAGAAAAAGCCGAGCCTACAAAGCTCGGCTACCACGTGCGGGAGTGTGAGCATCGCTCGTCACAACGACAAGCGGTGTGGGCCACGTCTCGGACAAGCGAGAGATCTCTCGCTTGAACAGAAGGAAACAGAGGCAAGGAAGGAAGTAGGTCGCGCAGCGAAGTTGCCAGTACGTAGCCGTCACGCAGAACGATGACGGCTACGTAGATAAAACCCGTTGTTAGAAGTCGGTCAAGATTTCGCCGTCAGAGCGGTTTGCGAGATGACGATACAACTTCTCGTCGATGTTCTCGCTAATGAAACGTACAGAGCCGTCGCCGATGGCGAAGTGTGCTCCGCCGGTGTGATAGCTCGAAAAGCCGCCGACGAATTCCGGGCCGACGTTCGCAGGGACAGCACCGTTGGGCTGACCGAATTGGTTACGGAGTTGTTGCAGGTTGTGGTTCAGCTTCGTGCCGGTGTTACGCAGAGTCGCTCGCGTACCGGACATCCAGCCAAGTTCTGATGTTGTCAATGCCTTCTCTCCGACAAAGAGCGTAGAGGCGCTCCCGTCAGTGATCGACTCAAACGAGACCGCATGATTGAGCACGAGCACGCCATGATTGCCGTGATCGATCGCCGTCTCCTCGTCACCGTGAACTCCGGCGTAACAATTCATCGCCGGTTGTGTGAGATCATTACCGTTCCGAAAATCGCTCGGACAAAGGTGTGTTGGAAGCGATGCCTTCCGAGCCTTCTCGTTCTTCGCGTCATAGGCCCCGACGGAGAAATCGACGTGGGAGTGCAGTGAGGCTTGCTCCAAGAATGGCAGCAACTGAGTCATCCAACTCATGTGATAGCCCTGCGGTTCGGAGCGGATCGGGCCGGTCGGGTTGATGGTTCCCGGCGGCAGGACTTCGTGAGCCTGATCGTAGTTGTGTAATGCCAGGCCGATCTGAGCCATGTTGTTTTTGCACTGACAGCGTCTCGCCGCCTCGCGAGCTTGTTGCACAGCAGGCAACAGCAGCGCAATTAGGATCGCGATGATCGCAATCACGACCAGCAGTTCGATCAGCGTGAACCCGGCTGGCTTCTCAGCACGGCGAGCCACAGCAGTTGTTCGATGAGCATTCATTGGCATGACAAGGGACTCCTCATAAACGGGCCGCTTTGAAACAGACATCGCGGCAGTGACGATTTTGAATTCGATAACAAATTAAGTAGGTCCGCAGATTTTCAGACCAGGTGAGCCGGGTGGCGTCAGCCCCCGGACGCTTTTTCAAAGTTGTCCGGGGGCT
>CAIJTL010001265.1 GCA_903823545.1 uncultured Planctomycetaceae bacterium | reverse complement strand
TGCTCGGCATTGGCAACAGGGTTTTGATGGCTTCGACAAAACTCGGTTCAATCAGACCAAGTACCATTCAACGCCGTTTGTTTGCCGTTCAGAAATTCATGGTGGCTTGGGGCAGTAAAGCAGGGGTTTTCAAGAGGCGGGTGACGTGTTCAATCTGCACGCACTTTCCTTTTCCACTGCTTGGCAATGAGTCAGCGTCACCTCACGGTTTTTGAGCAGTAAGTCATCCAATTGCTCATGCGAGAGGTGGTTGTTGGTAGGCCAGCAACCGTACTGTTGCCACTTCAGTGGCGAGCATGTCGATTCGTTAGTCACGTGTAGGGCGAAAGGTTGTTGATGTCATCCTCTCCTTTATTGTTCGGCAACGTCCTTAAAGAGATTCCATTCTTGACGTCGTTCGGCGAATCATTCGAGTTCATTTTCATCTTTGGGAAATTCAGGCTTCTTGGTGAACGTACCAATTGGCTTGCCAGTGTTTGCCAGCACTTTACGGAACTCGTTAAAGAACTTCCGAGTTTCTGGGGATGTGGTTCCGAAAGATAGCTGCAGATGGATAACCTGATTCGTTTCCGGAATGCGATAATGGTTGACGTAGCCACTCCAATAGACGCCCTTTCGCACGCCCAGCACTAATCCGCCCGCCTGAGTTCCAAGCCCGTCATCAAATTCTTGGGCATTCAATCGAATCAAGAATCCATTTCTATTCGGCCCAACCGTTGACGTGGGATTATGCGAATAAACACCATCTTTTCCTCGACCATAAACTAGAAACGCCATGGTCTCGTATTCGCAGAAAAGATAGTTGCCTCTGAAGTAGATCTTCGCCTCTGGATGTGACTTCTCGACGAGTTCGGAGATGCGTTCCTTTAGTTCGACAAGAACCGGCGAAATTCCGGCATTGGTTTCCGCGTCGTCATCGATCGCATGTGACGACTGAATACACATCAGTAAAGCCACGACAGCGAATGCCGAACTCACAAAGAGCAAACAGCGCCGACTCATGGTGTGCTCCGTTTTACCACCGACTCCTCTGTCGTCACCGACAGCGTATCTGGCGGCGTGAACTCGAACCGCTTGCATTGGCGGAAGAATTCGAGCGGGTTGTCGTAGACGATTTTCTTGATCTTCGATTCGGGGTGTCCGCGGCGGCGCATTTCTTGGATGAAGTCGGGGACGGCGATCGGGTTAGATGGGCCCCAGTCACCGGCAGAATTCACCATGATGCGGTCGTCGCCGTAGGCTTCGATGATGTCGGCGGCTCGCGACGGTGTGCATTTTGTGATCGGGTACAGCGTCATCGCGCACCAAAAGCCCTCTTCCTTCGCCAGACCGACTGTGTGCTCTTCGACGTGGTCGATCAGCACACGCTCAGGTCGCACGCGGCGGTCGGACATCAGCATGTCGATGATCATCCGCGTTCCCTTCAACTTATCTTGCAGGTGTGGCGTGTGAATCAGAATCAGCTCGTCGAGCTCCATCGCCAACTGAACGTGCTCTTGGAAGATGATCGACTCGTTCTTCGTGTTCTTGTTGAGCCCGATCTCGCCGATGCCGAGCACTCCTGGCTTGTTGATGAACTCCGGGATCATCTTGATGACTTCGCGTGAGAGTTCGACGTTCTCAGCTTCCTTGGCGTTGATGCAGAGCCAGGTGTAATGCTGGATGCCGCTCCAACCGGCACGCTTCGGTTCAAATTCGGTGAGCTGCCTGAAGTAGTCGCGGAAGCCGTCCACGCTGCCGCGATCGAACCCGGCCCAGAAGGCTGGCTCGCTGACGGCGATGCAGCCCATGCGAGCGATGCGTTCGTAGTCGTCGGTGACGCGGGAAACCATGTGGATGTGTGGGTCGATGTAGTACATATCACTTCGTCCATAAGAGCAGTTTGGCTTCTCCTACTCCTACTCTTACTCCTACTCCTACTCGAATTCCTCTGGGTTAACCGCAGAGGCCGAGTGGGAGTAGGA
>CAIJTL010001264.1 GCA_903823545.1 uncultured Planctomycetaceae bacterium | reverse complement strand
GTATCTAACTGAGTTGGCACACGCTTGTGCTGATCTCGGTGGCGAACTCATGGTTCTTGGATCCCCCCTGCAGCGTAACGTTGAGTCTGGCATGTCTCAGGATCAAGCCTTTGATCATGCAGCCGAGGTTTTGAAAGGGTGTTTGTCAGTCCTTGAGCAACGCAACGTGCGAATCTGTTTGGAGCCGCTGACGCCCAAGGAAACCAACTTCATCAATACTTGCGCAGACGCGATGAGGTTGATTGACGTGATTGGGTCTCCAAACGTTTGCTTGCATCAAGATGTCAAAGCAATGCTCGGCGGTGAGTCAGAGCCCATTGAAACAATCATTGCTCGCTTCGCGCCGCATGTTGGTCACTTTCACGTCAATGATGTGAACTTATTAGGACCTGGCATGGGGCCAACGAATTACGTCCCGATATTCCGAAGTCTGAAGCAGTCGAACTATGCCGGATGGATTTCGGTGGAAGTGTTCGACTACTCGCCAGGTGCGGAAAATATCGCCCGAGATAGCATTAATTACATGCGTGATGTGTTGCGGCGGGTGGCCGAGTAAGGATGATTATCGATCCTTGGTATTATGTATCTTAATGTTGGTGGCAAGGATATCTAGTTGAGGCTTCAGTCGATGATTGTGAATGAAGGGCTGCAATCAATTACAATGCGATCGTTCTGGAAAAAATCTGATCGAATCTCGAAAGAAATGGGTTGCATCAAATTCTGAAAGACGTAACTATCACTGCCGTCAATGTGTGAGCAACTTGCAACGAATGAAAGTTGTTACGAACACAAGTCGAAATAAGTTTTAGAAACTTGCTTCGGTTTGAGAGTTCAAAATAACGATCACTCAAGGCAAGAGTTCACCCCGGCTTATCACGGTTGGTAGGTCGGCATCAAGTGGTGATGAGTCGAGCTTGCTTTCAGCCCGGTTAGCCAAGCGAGTAAGGCGAGTCACTGGATTGGCTCTGTAAGGAGTGTTTACTGTGGCAAAGAAGAAAGCTGCTAAAGCTGCTGCTAAGAAAGCTCCCGCGAAGAAGGCCGCTGCGAAGAAGAAGTAGTTCTTCTCGTAGCACCCTCGCGGTGCGATCTTAAGCTACAGAAAGTAAGAAGCGGTCGGTGACGACCGCTTCTTCTATTTGATAGAGACAAAAACTGCGTCCGAGTCGATTGTTGCCATGTTGTTCACAATAAAATTGGCACGATCCTCATATTCTTTGCTCATCACGAACAAATCGGTCTTTATTCGATCGAGAAAAACAGCATACTTGCACGCTCGATAGGTTGCCTTCGCCTCCAGATGGTCGCAGGATGTGGCTGAACTGTGCGAAGGATCTTCGTGGGTATAGAGCGAGGTGCCACCTTGACGCATTGCAAATGCCAGTGCCGTACGGTTCGGAGTGGGTTCGCTGTTGCTGCGATGTTCGTGGTCATGATGACCACTGAGACTCGCGGTCAAGTTTTAGAAACGAATGCGAGGGGGCCTGAAAAGGGTGCTCTTGTAATTTGTGGCGGCGGGACACTCCCCGAAACATTACGAGGCAAAGTTCTTGAGTTGGCTGGTGGAGAGTTTGCTCGTGTCGTCGTGATTTCGACGGCAAGTCAAGTTGCAGACTTGGCAGATGTTGAGACCTATGTTGCTTGGTGGCGGCGGCAAAAACTTGCTGAATTCAAAATCCTTCATACTCGATCGCGAGACATTGCTAATAGCGATGCTTTTGTCGAACCGCTTAGGCGAGCGACTGGGGTTTGGTTTCTTGGAGGGAATCAAGCTTGGTTGATCGACACGTATTCCGGAACCCGTACCGAAGCAGAGATGCACAAGTTGTTGGAGCGTGGAGGCGTCATAGGTGGGACGTCTGCCGGTGCGGCGGTGATGTCGAAGCTCATGATCCGCCGCGGTAGCCCGACCATGGAGCTTGGGCGTGGGTTTAGCTTTCTTGATGGTGCAGTGATCGACCAGCATTTTGTGAGAAGGCAGAGGCAAGATCGGTTGTTGAAGGTCATCGAACAGCATCCCGAACTGGTCGGCCTGGGTATTGATGAAGGAACCGCATTGCTGGTTCAGGATCGAAAGCTTTCAGTTTTAGGTGAATCGGAAGTCCGAATCTGTTTTGCGCGGACCGACTCACGCGAGCCTTTGGTGGAGTCAATCAAGGCGGGTGATGAAGCTGACTTGGGCTTGCTCAATCGAATTGCGTCTGCTCGGTTGCAGCAAAATTCGCGAGCGATTGTCGAAAATGCGACACCTCAAGTGCTTGATGGAACGCTCGTGATAGTTGGAGGAGATGACGTTCCGTCGGTAGCAACGCAACGATTTGTGGCGGCGGCTGGTGGCACTGATGCGACGATTGCGTTTGTTTCACTCGATGGTGACGAAACGAAAAAAGCGGACGATCAGTTTATGGATGAGCTTCGGAAGGCGGGTGTCAAAAACATTCAACGTCTTCAGGTCAATTCACGAAAGCAGGCGAACGACCCACAGATACTTGATCTGCTGAAGACTGTTCGAGGGATTTGGCTGAGTGGGGCTCGACCGCACAAGTTTGTTGACGCTTGCTTGGGGACGGTTGCAGAGCAGCTATGTCACGATTTGTTGCGTCGTGGTGGTGTTATCGGCGGAACGGCAGCAGGTGGGTTGGTGCAAGGCGATGTGTTGCTAAAGGCAAGTCCTATGCCGATGAAGCGGATGTTTGTTGACGGTTACGACCGAGGGTTTGGCTTCTTGCCAGGCGTTGCGATCTCACAAAGTTCAAAACGTGGCGAGACATTGGCAGAAATGACTCAATTGAAGCACGAGCATCCGCAGGTTGTCGGACTAGGTATTGAGGATTCGACGGCGATGATTGTGCATGGCCACGAGATGGAAGTTGTTGGCGATAATCAAGTGTCGGTTTTCGATGGGCATTCTCACACAGAGCGTACATCGCCAGCCATGTTGCATGCCGGGGATCGATATAACTTCAAAGATCACGTGTTGGTGATTGCCAAGGGGGCGAAAGCGGTCGGTGGTGAATAGACTCAACATTGCTGATCGACTGAGCGACTCCGCGAAACGTTGGCCGAATCAGATAGCAGTCGTGCAACCGGTGGGACGCAACTCTGAGGGCGTTTATCGCTATCGGTGTTGGACTTTCGCAGAACTTGAGCGTGAAGCGAACCAGATTGCGTTTGGATTGCGCGCTTGGGGAGTTGAGCCGAGCAAGCGAATTGTCCTGATGGTTCGTCCAAGCTTTGAATTTATCGCACTGACGTTTGGCCTGATGCGAGCCGGTATCGTCGTGGTGCTGATTGATCCAGGCATGGGCCGATCAAACATCTTTCAGTGCCTCGAAGAAATCGCCCCCGATGGCTTCATCGCGATCCCGATTGTGCAGGCCATTCGAGTTTTGAATCGTCGCCGATTTCCGAACGCTCGGTTCAATGTTACGGTTGGACGACGTTGGCCTTGGATCGGCACCTCATACGACGACTTGCTCCTCAGGGGTTCTCGTCTGATCGACTCGATGTCTGCAACCGATCGAATTGAGAAGTCGCCAACAGCGGGCACCGATCCAGCGGCAATCATCTTCACCAGCGGCAGCACTGGGCCTCCGAAGGGAGTCGTGTATGAGCACGGCATGTTCGACGCACAGGTTGATTTGCTGCGCGACTTCTATGGCATTCAGTCGGGCGAAGCGGATCTGCCGGGGTTTCCGTTATTCGGGTTGTTCAATGCGGCGATGGGGGTGACGACCGTTATTCCAGACATGGACCCGACGAAACCAGCGCGAGTTGATCCGATGCGAGTGCTGGCACAAATGCGCGATTGGAAGGTCACGCAAGCGTTTGGTTCGCCTGCGATTTGGAACCGCATCGGCCGGCATTGCGAAGCAACCGGAGTGAAGTTGCCGAGCACATTGCGGCGCGTGTTATCAGCGGGTGCTCCGGTTCCAGTTCACGTGATTGAGCGAATGCGGCGAGCGTTCTCGAATCCTGAAGCCGACATTCACACGCCATACGGTGCCACGGAGTCATTGCCCGTTGCGTCGATCAGTGGGCGAGAAGTTATTGAGCAAACCGCGCCGTTGTCGCGAGCCGGGAAAGGGACGTGCGTTGGTCGAATATTTGCCGGGATTGAAGTGAAAATCGTCGAAATCACAGATGGCCCGATCAAAGCCGTGTCTGATTTAAAGGAACTTCCGCGAGGTGAGATCGGAGAGATTCTTGTGCGAGGTCCTTCGACGACTCGCGAGTATTTTCGGCGGCCTGATGCGACCGCGGCGGCAAAAGTCGTGTCTGATCCCGGTCATCAATCAACATCATTCTTTCATCGCATGGGTGATGTTGGCTATCTCGACGATCAGGACCGGCTTTGGTTCTGCGGACGGAAGGCTCATATCGTCGAGACGTCGTTCGGGCGAATGTTCACAATTCCGTGTGAGGCGATCTTCAACAATCATCCGCGAGTGTTTCGGTCGGCGTTGGTCGGTGTCGGTTCAAAACCAAATCAGCATCCCGTCATCGTCGTTGAGCCGGATGCAGGGCAGTTCCCGAAAACGCGGGTCGATCAAGAGCGATTTCGCGATGAGCTACTAGCGCTCGCGCGAGGCAATTCGCTCACGTCATCGATTGAAACCGTACTGTTCCATCCGTCGTTGCCAGTTGATATCCGACATAACGTCAAGATCTTTCGCGAAAAGCTGGGGCCGTGGGCCGAAGGCGAACTACTGAAAGCGGATGCAAAATCGAAGTGAGGCACGTTCCGTTCTGCTCCGCCGCGATGATCGCACCGAAAGTCCAATTGGCTATTGCGGGTCGTCGAGCAGTTCGATCTGGTCCCAATCATTGACCAGAATTTGCGGCTTGTCTTGTCTCAAGTGGACGTTGCCGCGAATGCGAAGTTTCTTGCCGATGAAAAAATTGAGCGGGTCGTCGATGTGCTCGCGGTGAAAATCTTCGTCGAGTGCTTTTGCATCGAGCACGATCGTCAGATTGTCGGCGTCTTTGAAGTCCTCTTCGGTGTTCACGAAGAGAAACTCTTTTGTCTTGCTCGCTCCGCTCGATCGGGCCACGAACTCAACAGTGAATTCTTCGCCGACATGTCGTCTCGCGAGTTTGGGATCAGTTGGCGACTTGGGTTTCGATTTGGCTTTTAGCACCGAGAGCAAAACCTTTTGTTGAATCGAGATATCACCGGACTCGTCACGAATTTGCAGGCGAATGAGCGGCGGCTTGGAGTCCCAGTCGATGGCGATGACTCCGAAGTTATTTCCGAAGTTCATCGTCGCGACTCGGTGCTGATTCACTTCGAGTTTTCGCCAGCCTTTCGCTCCCTGATTGAGTCCGCTCGAAGTGAGGTCATAGAGCGGATAGCCGATAGTATCGTCCTTGAGGACGGAGAGTTCGGCGAGGTGTCGGTCGCCGCTGAGCAACACGACGCCAGTCGCGTTGGTATCTCGGATCAATCTGAAGAGTCGCTCACGTTCGTGCGGGAAGTTCATCCATTTTTCGTAACCGTGATCTTCGGGAATGATCTGCACGCCGCTGGCGATCAGACGAATTTCGGCGGGTTGCTTGAGTTGCTCTTCGAGCCATTTCCATTGCGCGGGGCCGAGGATGGTTGCCATCTTGTCGGTGTTCGGTTCGTAGTTTCCTTGCCCTTTGATTTGTGGTTCACGTTTCTTCAGCGGGCTGCGGTGATAGCGGCAGTCGAGCAAGATGATCTGCACTCGTTTGCCGGGAGGTCCGAAGATGGCTGCGTTGTAGACTCCTTCTTGTTTGCGTCGCGGTGAATCGGGCGGGACGTCAAAGAAGTCGAGGAAGAGTTGCTGCGATTCAGTTCGCTTGGGGTAATTGGCGCCGACGTCATCGCCGCCGAAGTCATGATCATCCCACGTGGCAAGAATCGGACAGGTGCTCTTGAGCTTCTGAAAACCAGGGATGGCGGCGAGCTTGTCGTACTTGGCTTTCAAAACATCAATGTTCTCAGAGTCGCCGTAGATGTTGTCGCCGAGGAAGAGAAATAGCTCCGGCCGCGCCGCGACGACGGATTCCCAAATTGGCTGCGGCTTCTCTTGGTGCGCACACGAGCCGAACGCAATTGTCTGCAATGCCTGCGGCTCGTCAGCCGCAAGAAGGCTCGGTAGAAACGCAGCAACGATGAATAACCAGCGGGTGAGAATTTGAGTTTGCATGAAGACGACTCGTTGAAAACTGGGTGACACCGCAACAACCTCAACGTGCGAGTTTTGAAGTCGCGAATTCAGCTACGTCGGGAGCAAAGTGCGCAACTTCAAAACACGCGAGTTAGCATCCGAAGTTCATTCCAACAGATCAACCGACATCGTTCAGGAGTTAAGAGAAGATGGCGTCGCTCATTCATAGCACGGCTTTCCAGACAGAGTGGCCAGTGTTGACCGGTTTGGAGTACCGGTTTATCGCGATCCGATCGTACGTTGCCGTCACGCGGAGCGTGGCGGCAACGTACACGAGATTCCACCCAGCACTTCCTGTGTTTGCGATTTGTTTGGTGTTTGGGCTTCTTCTGACCGCTCACGCTTATGCGGCCGATACGAGTGTGCGACCGAATGTGCTCTTTCTGTTTGCTGATGACATGCGAGCGGATTCGATTGCCGCGCTCGGAGATCCGACGGTGAAGACGCCGAACTTGGACTC
>CAIJTL010001263.1 GCA_903823545.1 uncultured Planctomycetaceae bacterium | reverse complement strand
CTTTTCGTGTCACGCTCGCGGGCAGAAGAAGGGTGGGCTGAGTTTAGCCAATCGAGCGGGGTTACTCGCTGGAGGGGAAAGTGGTGCGGTGGTGGCTTTGGGCAAGCCAGCGGAGAGTTCCTTAATTGCGGCAGTCGAACAGACCGGCGACGTGCAGATGCCTCCGAATGGGAAGCTGTCGAAAGAAGAGACCACAGTTCTGCGGAAGTGGGTGGAACTCGGCGCGCCGTGGCCGGAATCAGCGACAAAAGATGGCGGCGGCATTCGCGCGGCGGGAGCAATCACTGATGAAGATCGTCAGTTTTGGTCGTTTCGTCCGGTGCGAGCCATCGATCCTCCGACAGTGAAGGACGCAACGTGGCCTCGTCGAGCGATGGATCATTTCGTGTTGGCTCAATTGGAGACGGCCGGATTGAAGCCAGTCGCGGAAGCGGATCGTCGCACACTCATTCGTCGAGCGACGTTTGATTTGATTGGCCTCCCGCCCACTGTGGAAGAAGTCGAGGCGTTTGTGGCGGACCAACATCCGCAAGCGTATGAGCGGCTGATTGACCACTTGTTGCAATCGCCACATTACGGAGAGCGTTGGGCGCGGCATTGGTTGGATGTGGCTCGATACGCCGAAGACCAAGCTCACACGTTTGCCGCGCGGATGTATCCGAGCGGGTTCCGGTATCGCGATTGGGTTGTCTCGTCGTTCAACAATGATCTGCCGTATGACCGATTCATCGTTGAGCAGATTGCGGGAGACTTGCTGCAATCGACCGAGGAGAACGACCGACTGAAGCGACTTCCGGCACTCGGCTACTTCGCGCTCGGCCCGGTCTACTATGCCGACGCGGGATGTGCCGGGAAGGCGCAGGCCGATGAGATTGACGACCGCATCGATACGCTCACGCGCGGGTTCCTCGGACTGACAGTCTCATGTGCTCGATGCCACGACCATAAGTTTGATCCGATCCCGACCCAGGACTATTACGCTCTCGCCGGGATCTTTGCCAGCAGTCAGTATCGCGAAGCACCGCTCGCACCGGACGATGTTGTGAAGCAGTACGACGAGCGAGCCAAAGCGCTGAAGGACTTTGAAAAGAAGCTGGCTGACTCGCAGACGGCAGAAGCTCGCAAGTTCGGCGAATCGCTCGCACCACAGGTGGCCAAGTACGTTGTTGGCTCGTGGAAGCTGCAGAACCGTCGCAAGAAAGAGAACAAGTTTGCGATCGCTAAGGTCGCTGAAGAACTCGGCCTGAATGAATTCATCCTCGAACGCTGGCTGCAATTTCTGACGACAGACACAGTGCGGCAGAAGACATATCTCGTCGCGCTGAAGCAGGCTGTTGAAGGACAAGACGCAGCAACCGATTTGGCCGATGATGCTGCGGCGCTCGCCGTTGTTGAGAAGGCGGGCGTGACATTGCAAGAACAGTTTGTCGCCGCACTTCGCACGCGCGATGAGCAGGAAGCAGAGTACGCTCGCAAAGTGGCCGAAGCACCCGAAGCAGAGAAGACCAAGGTCGCAAAGCCGAAGCTCGAACAGGCTCTAGCTGATTTGCTGAAGGACTTGCTGACCGACAACAAAGCACCGTTGCTAATTCCGAAGGAGCGCTTTGAGAAGCTGCTGCCCGACGCGAGCAAAGCATTGCTCGCCGAGATGCAGAAAGAACAAGAACGTCTGAAAAAGGAAATGGGCGACAAGTACCCCGTGGCCCATAGCCTGACTGAGAACAAACCGACGAATCTGAAAGTCCATCTGCGCGGCAATCACAAAGAACTCGGTGACGAAGTGCCGAGACGGTTCTTGGCGATCCTCAGCCCGAACGAAGCCGCTCCGTTCCGTGAAGGAAGCGGGCGATTGGAATTGGCAAAGGCGATCGCTGATCCGGCAAATCCACTCACGGCGCGAGTGATGGTCAATCGCGTTTGGCAGAATCATTTCGGCCGGGGTCTCGTCGGCACGCCGAGCAACTTCGGGCTGCTCGGCGAACGCCCAACACATCCAGAATTGCTCGACTACCTCGCCACACAATTCATGACATCCGGTTGGTCGATCAAGCAACTTCATCGCGAGATCATGCTGTCGGCCACGTATCGACTGGCGTCGAACTCAGAGGGGGAGACAAGGAGAGCGGGAGAAGGGAAGAAGGTCTCTGCGGTGCCGTCTCCCTCTTTCCCAGTCTCCCCCTCTCCCAATCTTCTCTCCGATCCCGACAACCGACTGCTGTGGCGACAAAATCGCCGTCGCTTGGACATCGAATCGTGGCGCGATTCGGTCCTGGCTATCTGCGGAAATCTCGACCGGACTCAAGGTGGTCCGTCGGTGAATCTCAACGATGGCAACAATCGCCGCCGCACGTTGTACGCGGCCGTCAGCCGTCACGACTTGAATGCCACTCTGCGATTGTTCGATTTCCCCGATCCCAATCTGACCAGCGAAAAGCGAGTCGTCACGACTGTGCCGATGCAGCAGTTGTTCGTCCTCAACAGCGACTTCATGGTCCGCCAAGCCAAGTCACTCGTCGGACGACTCAACGCCGAAAAGCTGACCGAAGAGGGATCACGCATCGAACTCGCCTACCGCCTGCTCTTCCAACGCTCGCCGACCGAGAACGAAAAAACGCTGGGACTCAGCTTCCTCACCGCCACACTTCCCGAAGGGATCACCGCCGACAAAGTCAAACTGACCGCGTGGGAACAATACGCTCAAGCCCTACTCGGAACGAACGAGTTTGTGTTTGTGGATTGATAAGGAGCAACCGATGAAATCACCAATCACTTACGGGCAGTTGCAGGGATTGCTTCGCGAACTGCAATTCGTGGATAAGCCCTCTCAGCCTCATTGTCTGGCGTTTGAACATCCCGCGACGGGACTACTGATTGTCTGGATGTCTGATCGACTCAATGAGCCCGCCAGAAAAGAGGACATCATTTCGACGAGAATTCACCTCGATCAGTTTGGACTGCTCAGCGCCACGGACTTCGAGAAGTATTTTGGAGTGATCCCACATCGGACGCGGCGAACAACTCCGCGTCAAAGCAAATGACCGGAATTGTCACTTCGGTTGGAAATCTGCGTCTCATGACCGGCATCTCGTTCAAGAGCATCTGGAACGTCTTGGCGATCACCTCAGGCTTGTTGGTCATCAAAGTCACCGTCGAAGTGGTGCTTGGTTACTCGAATTACGTTCCGCCGAACTTTGAGTCCGAATTCTTGTATGGTCGGCAACATTATTTCTTTGGTGCTTATCGCTGGGCCTTCTATCCGCACATCGTTTCCGGTCCGCTGGCGTTGTTGTTGGGGCTGGTGTTGATCAGCGAAAGATTTCGACGGCGGTTTCCGAAGTGGCATCGGAATTTGGGCCG
>CAIJTL010001262.1 GCA_903823545.1 uncultured Planctomycetaceae bacterium | reverse complement strand
GCGTTTCAAAAGGTGATGCCGTTGGTCAAAGAAGCGATCGACGAACATCAACAATGGCTGGAAAAGGAACTGCTCCCGAATGCGAAAGGAAACTTCCGCATCGGAGCGAAGTTGTTCGATGCGAAACTCGCCTTCTCGCTCGGCAGCGGTTTGAGTCGGTCCGAGGTTCGCGAGCGTGCCGAGTTTGAGCTGCGTCGAGTGCGGAAGGAGATGTACTCGATCGCGCGAGGAGTGATGCTCAAGGCCGACCCGAAGCGGGAGGGCGAGGCACCCGCCGAGCCGTCTCCCGAACAGCAGCAAGCGGTCATCACCGCCGCGCTCGAAAAGGCGTACGCCGAAATTCCCGCTCGCGACGGCATCGTGGACTTCGCCAAAAAATCACTCGAAGTGACGACCGACTTCGTTCGTAAGCACGACCTCGTGACGATCCCGAATGACCCGCTCGACATCATCATCATGCCAGAGTTTCAACGGGGCGTGTCGATCGCGTATTGCGATTCGCCGGGGCCGCTCGATGTCGGACAGAAAACGTATTACGCCGTCTCACCGATTCCAGCCGATTGGACCGAGAAGCAGGTCGGCTCGTTCTTGCGAGAATACAATTTCCGCTCGATCCACGATCTGACGATTCACGAAGCGATGCCAGGTCACTTCTTGCAAATCGCTCACTCGAATCGCAGCCCGCGCCGACTGCGAGCGCTCCTTGCTTCCGGCACGTTCATCGAAGGCTGGGGCGTGTATGCCGAGCAACTCATGTCCGAAGAAGGTTTTCTTGATCGCGACCCGCTGATGCGATTGATTGCACTCAAGTGGTACTTGCGAGGCATCGCCAACGCGATCATCGACCAAGCCATCCACGTCGACGGCATGAATCGCGAAGAGGCGATGAAGCTGATGGTCCACGACACGTTCCAAGAAGAACGCGAAGCCGCCCTCAAATGGGTGCGAGCCCAACTGACCTCAACGCAACTCTCAACGTACTTTGTCGGCTACCAAGAACACCGCGACCTCCGCACCGCCGCCGAAAAACTCTGGGCCGACAAGTTCACGCTCAAACGCTACCACGACGGTACTCTCTCGTTTGGTTCTCCACCGGTGCGGTTCGTGAAAGCCTTGCTGTTGGATGAGCCGATTCCGGAATAAGAGGGCGTTTTGGAGAATTGGTGGGTCGGGAAGGAACTATCGCTGATCGCAATCGTCCAAAGGCACGATTGGAAGGGAATCGAACAATGGGCATCGGCACGCGAGTTATTCAGCGATGGGCTGCTCTCGCAATGATTGCAATGTGGATCACCGGCCATGCGGCGGGAGCAGAACAACCGAAGCCTGCTTCAGTTCGGGAGTCCGACGGAAGCGCCAAATCGAGCGACTTACAATCACTACTTCGGCCATTCACAACGGCGACTATTGACCGCCGATTCGGAGACACCGTCCGACCCGTCAAGCTGATTTTAACCGGCTACAAGGAAGAGAAACCGAACACCCTAAACGGAGATTTCCCGACGTCGTTTGGTTGCGAAGTTTCGGCGGATGGGATGATCCATTACTTCCATCGGAGCTCATCGAGCATCAAAGGCAGCGGCTATCCGAAGTTGGGTGTCGCCGAGGCCCAGCGACTGAACGGCCTGTTGGAAAAGTTACCGCCGAGTTCAGCCTCTTTACCTGAATTAAACCGGCGGTTGATCGTGCAGGTCGCCAACGATGGAAAGTATGACGCCAGAGTCTATGACCGCGCTGACTTGCCGAATGGAATCTTGGAATTGGTACGGATCACAGGAACGAAAATTCGGCCGTGGATGCCCAGCCTCAAGCCTTCGACTGAAGTGGAAGTGGATCGACACGACGATAATGCCGTGGCTTTGTCGCCTGATGGCCAGACGATTGTTTGGGCGGCGAGTCATGGCGATCTCAAATTCTTCAGTTCAGACACCGGCAAACTACTCGACGAGCGGAAAAATATCTTTCGCAACATTCCCGTCACGGCATTGACCTTCAGCCCCGACGGGAAAGTCGCCATCGTCCAAGGTTGGGGTGAACTCGTCGCCTTTGAGACCAATTCTTGGAGACAGCTTGCGAAATTGGAAGAGCTCTGGGAAGGGAGAAGGCGACACTTACTGATTCATCCGGTGTTTCTGTCGGACGGAAGCCAACTGCTCGCGCTTACTACCAAGCCGACAATGAAAGCCTTCGACACCACGACTTGGGAGCCAGCGAAGAAGTTATCGATACCGGCTCGACTGAAGCTCGCGTTTGTACCCGCGTTACGGTCGCCGGTTGCCGTGGTCGCTCCGAAACGCTGGAGCGTCGCTCTTTGGGACAGCCAGCGCAACATTGAAATCGCTACGCTCGACGAAAACGCGAGGTTGCATCAAGTCGTCTTCTCACCGGACGAATCGCTCGTAGCCATCGCGACCACTCATCAAGGGCGTGGCGACTATTGGAACGAATACCGTATTCGTGTCTGGAAAACACAAACAGGGGAGTTCGTTCGTGAATTCCTGCCGCAAGAGCGTGCTCATTGCGAAGCAGTCGAAGGCATGCTTTGGTCCCATGATGGAAAATATTTGTTGGCTGCCGCCAAACCTGATCATTTTTGGACTTCACGCGATGTTTGCATTTGGAACGTTGCATCCGGCCGACAACGGACGGCTCTCACTGGAGCGTCAACAGAAATTACTGGCTTAGCTCTGACCCGGAATCACGAAAAATTGGCCGTTGGTTGTAAAGACGGGATGCTGCGGTTTTGGGACTATCGCGCGACGATGAAAGCCGTCGACGAGTTTGAGACTTCGCTGACGAACTCGAAGCCTTGAGTCGCATCCATCATCGAACCGCTGATGGCGTCGGCAATCAAATTCGCATTCTTCGGAGCGCCGCGACTGAACGCATGAAACGATTGACCCGAGAGTTACGGAACTCTGTGCTCGTCATTCGGAGAATCTTTTCGGCCTGCTTGGACTTGAGGGGATGTTTGTTGTCGAGCAACCTCATCAATGGCGGCGTTACCGGAATCTCGATGCTGCTGGCCAAGACCACCGGACTGCCGCTGGCGGTGTTGCTGCCGCTGGTCAACTTGCCGTTCATTGCCGTTGGCTACCGCCAGATGGGTCGCGTTCGCGATTCGGAGCACGCTCGCGATTGCGGGACTGGCCTAAGCTCTCGCGTTCATTCCGTTTCCGGATGTCACGCCCGATTTGGTCCTGACTGCGGGGTTCGGTGGCTCTTCATCGGAGCGGGGATCGTCCACACCATTCAGACTTTGCGCGATTTGCGGCTGAATCGTGAGGCCAATTGTTTGAGCAAATGTGGCCAGGTTTGCTTGAGTTGTAGAACGGCGATGGAGCGAGCGGTCAGAAGATACGAACCTTCGCCGGGCCATCGAGAGGGCTTGGCGTTGGGACGCATAGTGTCGAGCAGGGGCCACCAGAACTCGTGATCGGGTAACGCTGGCAGAGTAAACGTGACGTCATTGGGTGACGAGTTCATCAACAGCAACATCGACGAGTCAACGATCTGACGACCCTGCTCGTCCACTTCATCGATCAAATCGCCCGACAAGAAAACGCCGAGGCAGCGATTGAGTTCCGAATGCCAATTGGCATCAGTCATCTCTTTACCGGTTGGGTTCAGCCAAGTGATGTCGCGCACCTCGGTCCCACGAATCGAGCGGCCTTGGAAGAAGTGGCGTCGTTGAAAGACGGGATGCTGTTGCCAAAGCAGAACGACTTTGCGACAGAAATTGAGGAACTCGGATTGTTGTGGTGTTAGCTTCCAATCGAGCCAACTGAGTTCGTTGTCTTGGCAGTACGCGTTGTTGTTTCCCTTTTGAGAGTGGCTCAATTCGTCACCGCCACGAATCATCGGCACTCCTTGAGAGAGCAGCAGCGTCAGAAAGAAATTTCGCTTCTGGCGTTCACGCAGTTCCGTGATTTGCGGATCATCGGTCGGTCCTTCGACGCCGCAATTCCAACTGATGTTGTGCTGTTCGCCGTCGCGATTTTGTTCGCCGTTCGCGTCGTTCCGTTTGTGGTTGTAGCTGACGAGATCGTGCATCGAAAAACCATCGTGCGACGTCACGAAGTTGATGCTGGCATACGGTCGACGGCCGCTGTGTCCGTACAAGTCGCTACTGCCAGTGAGCCGTGTTGCGAACTCAGATACCGCCGCTCCGTCACCGCACCAGAAACGGCGAATCGTGTCGCGATATTTGCCATTCCATTCGGTCCAGCCTGCAGGAAAGTTTCCGACCAAGTAACCGCCAGGGCCGAGGTCCCACGGTTCGGCGATCAACTTCACCTGCGACAAAACCGGGTCTTGATGAATAATGTCAAAGAACGCGCCGAGCTTGTCGACCTCGTACAACTCGCGAGCAAGTGCCGCTGCGAGATCGAACCGAAAGCCATCGACGTGCATCTCGGTCACCCAATACCGCAAGCTGTCCATGATCAGTTGCAGCACGCGCGGGCAAACCATGTTCAAGGTGTTACCGCAGCCGGTGAAGTCCATGTAATGCCGACGGTCATTCGGCACGAGTCGGTAATACGACGCATTGTCGATGCCGCGTAGAGACAGTGTCGGCCCGAACTCGCTTCCTTCGCCCGTGTGGTTGTAGACCACATCGAGGATCACTTCGAGACCGTGACGATGCAGCGTGCGGACCATCCGTTTGAATTCTTTCACCGCTGCTTGTGGAGACTTCGCTGCCGCGTAGCGCATCTCCGGCGCGAAGTACGATAGCGTGTTGTAGCCCCAAAAGTTGGTACGTCCGTTGTCGACAAGATGCCGATCGTCAACGTGATGATGCACGGGCATCAGTTCGACCGCAGTCACACCGAGTCGCTTCATGTGCCGGATCGAAGCCTGCGTTGCCAGTCCGGCATACGTTCCGCGCAGATGTTCGGGAACGTCGGGATGCTGCATTGTGAAGCCGCGTGGGTGAGCTTCGTAAATCAGCGTCTTGTGCCACGGCGTCTTCGGTAGCCGATCGTTCTGCCAAGAGAATGCATTGTTCACAACGATCGCCAGCGGGGCACAATCAGCATTGTCTCTCGCATCAAACGACAAATCCTGAGCCGCGTGCCCGACTTCATAACCGAACATCGAATCGGCCCAGCGGACATCGCGACCAATCCCCTTCGCATAAGGGTCGAGCAATATCTTGTGCGGATTGAAGCGATGTCCCGCAGCCGGGTTGTACGGGCCACTGACTCGAAAGCCGTAAAGCTGCCCTGGGCGAATGTCTGGCAAATAACCATGCCAAACTTGGTCAGTCTGTTCGGGGAGCGGGATGCAATGCGCCTCTTTGCGAGCGGTCGCAGAATCAAACAGGCACAGTTCAACGCGCGTCGCGTGCTCAGAGAACAGCGCGAAGTTCACTCCCGATCCGTCCCAAGTCGCACCCAAAGGGGACGGCCTTCCCGGCCAGATTCTCATTCCCAAAACTCCGCATCTCTGATGCTGTGGTTCAATCGTGGAGCAGGCGGCTTGCCTGTTTCTTCTTTCGAGATGACTCGCCCGAATATTTCCGTGAGTCGCGTGACAGGCGAGCCGCCTCCCCTACGAAACATCACAAACCTTCCCATCGGCCTCTCATCATCGATGCGGAGCGCCCGCTGTTCTGCAAGCGAGATGCTTGCAGCGACGGTATCGACTGTTTCCGTCCGCCGTCACTCTGTGTGTCATACTTAATCAGTGACGGTGAGGAGGCGAATGGTAGG
>CAIJTL010001261.1 GCA_903823545.1 uncultured Planctomycetaceae bacterium | reverse complement strand
CAAGTATCAGTCGGGGTCGGCATGACGGTCTCGACCCCCATGTAGACTCGAGCCCCTTTGTTGTTGTCTGAATAGGCCAACAACTCTTGGCCATGCACGACCATGCCATCGGCTCCGTCAGCCGTATCGCGATAGTTCATCAATCCCACGTTGTCGAACAGATCCACGCAGTGCCAGCTTGCAGCTTTTTTCTTGCCGTTGAATGTCACTTCACCAACCGGTTTGCCAGTTTGCGAATCGGTTTGGTGCCACCAAAACGGAATATCGACTCCGAACGTCAACCCAGATTGAGTTCGCACACGACGCTGGCATTCGACATTCAAATCGAGGAAGTCCTTCAGCATCTTTTCACGACGAGTTCGATCGTGCCAACCGAGCAACGCGTGAGGTTCGTTATCAAAATGAAGTCCATCAAAGCGTTGGTCGGGCGACGACGCTTGATTAAACGCAATGATCGCCTCGACGACTCCGATAGGAATCGAATGCTTTGCTCGCACACAGTGTTCCGGATCGCCATCCAGAGCATGTACCTGCAACCTTGCTCGATGAGCGGCACTCAGGAAGTGCCGGAGTTGATCTTCGCGACGCAGCGTCACGCTGGCAGCAACAGTCTTTCCATTCGCTGCGGCGACCTGGACTGAAAGCGGATCAATTTTGTAGCTGACTTGTGCCCAAAGTTGCTCAATTCCTTCGTGAGCACACAGATCAAACAAGCCTTCGCGAGCGTCCTCTTTGTCGAGGAACTCGTCGAGGTTCCATAACCACATCGTGCGTGGCGCTGCGGTCCGTCCGATTGCTTGTTCGGAGTTTCCGGGAGCATTCGACTTTAGGTTCACTTCTGCGGTCGTCTTGAAGCAGAAATCGTCGACATGGACGACGGCCTGACCCGGCGTGGTAAACAACAAAGTAATCCCACCGAAGTTTTCGAGGTCGAGTGCCGCTGCATCGCTCAGTGGAATCAGCACCTCTTGCCAATTGCGGTTCACACCATTTGGCAAGTATTTGCGAAGCTCAGCAAGCGGCATCGAGTCTTCTTTCGCGACCCAAGCCCCATCAGCCATCTTAATCGTGAACGTCTCGCCGCCGGTCTGACCTCGAATCCAAAACGACAAATAGCCATAAGGCTTTGCGTTGAAGAATTTCTTCTTCGCCGCTTTTGAGTCGAAACATTGAAGCCACACGCCGCAGAATCCGTCGTCTTGTTTATTCGCGCGAATGCGGAGGCTTGTTCCACGTTTCCCTTCGCCGTGAAAGAAAGTCGTGTCACGGAGAAGATCAATCTTGCTGGAGCCGGATTGAAATGCCCCGTGATAACCGTCGAGCACGTTCGGTACGCCGCTCTCAAAGTCATCAATGAGCACCACATCTGGGACTGCACCGTGCGCAAAGCGTGTATCGCTCAACGCGCCGAGAAAAAGGAACAAAACCGCGAGCCAACCGGCGCGCGGCGAAATCATCGTTCGCAGTTGTCGGAACACGTTGTCCTCACACGGCTGAAGCCAAACGGCGAGTTCCCGCGGCAATCGGGGGGACAATTGCGGCGGGAACTCGCACCTTTGAATTGTCACTGACTAAGGGATGTCAGCGACGTACAACGATCACTGGATCAGAATGAGGGACGTCGTCCGGCAGGCCATCCAGAGTTGTCCCGGTCTCGAATTGCTGCGCCTGAGACGCATCCGGCGTCGCGAGCACAACGATCTGATACCTCTGACCCGACTCGGTCTTTTCGTTGCCGAAATGAACACGAGCCCTGTACTTGTTGGCTCCTTCCGATTCTGCGGGAGCTTGCACCCACCATGGCGACCTGTCGTTCGCATCCCGCACGAGAATCACAGGCCATCCCTTGGCCACCTCACAAGTCAACTGCTCTACGCGGTCAACATGCTCGCCGGGAGGGGAGATCACTGCCACATCTGACTTCGTCGGCACCGACATCGTCTTCGCGGCAACTTTGGTGATCGATTCCGGTTTCGCATCCTTGTGAGAGTTCATCCATAAGCCCCACCCAGCAACTCCTAGCACAGGTATGGCAATTGCGCAATTCAACATCCTTCCAGTCACGTTCATCTCAATACTCCTTCTCGATGATCGTCCTTGATCACAGCAAATCTCCGGTCATCACACTGAAACGTTCATGACGAGCTAGTCACTCAAAAATACCACGGGGACTGAGTGAGCTTCAGATAATCTGGCGGCTCTTCCAAAATTCGCGGTTCAACTCGTTGCGTCATAAGCGACAGTGCGATTGCTGAAACCTCCTGCGTTCCGAAGACCTTTCTGTTCGTGATGGTTGTTCGGCTCAGTAAAAGTAACTCGAAGCGTCAGCGAGGGCGGACGCTTTCGAAAGCCATGACTTCAGGTTCTTTTGAAACGCTCGCCCTCGCTGACGCTTCGGGTTACATGGCCACTGATTACCAATGCCACGTCGCATCACGGACTTTGGCGGGAACGAAGTTGTCTTGCTTTGAGCGACGGAAAAAGAGTTCTTCGATGACGGCAGTCGCATCCGCTGTTTTCAAAAACGCTTGATACAACGGGTAAAACGGCAGTATCAGGCTGATCAACAAGTCGCGACCTGGAGTGCGTGAGTATCCCAGCAACAACAAAGCCTGCACCGATTCCATCGTTAGTAAACAAAGATAGAGCAACACCAACACGTTCCCCGCATTGCCGGTGAAAAGCCAAAACAGCCACATGCCATAAAGCCACCAATTGGCTAGGCAGAAGATGATGTTGAAGAACCAACGCTCTAAGAACAAAACGAAATTGCTGAAGCGAAAATGTCGCTGCCAAAAGTAAGCCATGTCGAAATGCTTGCGGCACTCGTAAGTCACGACCGACCGATCCCATCGTCGGCGTTGATGAAACAACCGAATCCACGAGGTCGGGACTTTTGTCAGACAACAAGCTTGTGGAGCGGCCGCAATTCGATAACCAAGTCGCCGAATATGCAGAGTAACGTCACCATCTTCTCCGGGACCGACATCCCAGCCGCCGACACGTTCTAACAACTCGCGACGGAACGCGCCGAACGCCCCCGAAACGATCGCCAACGTGTTGAGTCGATCGGCAATCTGACGCCCCATGAAGATTGTCTGGCGGTACTCATAGGCTTGTAGCCACGTGCAAAGGTTATGAAACGCGTTCCACGCTTCGACAGTCGCCGAGACCGCTCCGACCTTCGGATCAGCGAACGGCTGCACGATCTCCCACAATGCGGTATCAGAAAAACGAGAATCACAGTCCATGCAGACGACGATCTCGGCCCGCGTGTAGCGGAGTCCCCAATTCAAGGCGCTCGACTTGCCGCCACGCTCTTCGCGACTGAGAACGAGAACGCCCGCATGTTCGGCCGCGAATTGCTTCGCAGTCTCTGCCATACCGTCAGTTGAACCATCGCTAACGACGATCAACTCCAATCGCGGATATCGCCCCCACATCGAATGAAGCGCATCAGCGATTGTGTCTCCCTCATTGTGCCCAACGAGCAGCACACAGACCGTCGGACATTGTGTGTAGTCGGTCGCGGGGCGCTCACCACACAT
>CAIJTL010001260.1 GCA_903823545.1 uncultured Planctomycetaceae bacterium | reverse complement strand
GGCCAAAATTCGACCGAAGTTGAAGCTGAAGCCTTGCCCTGTCGCTCGAAACTTTGTCCCGAAGATTTCAGGCAGATACAGCGGCAGCCAACCATAGAACGAAGCGGTCATCCCTCCGGACAAGAACGTCGCGAACAAAAAGCTCGGACCAAATTTTGTGTGTCCTTGAAACATCCACAACACCGTTGCGAGCGACAGCATACACATCCCGCAGTAAGCCGATCGGCGGCCAAATTTATCACCCGCCAATGCGGCGAGGATTGTTCCTATGATCGCTCCCAATGCCGAACACATCTGCGAATATTCTTTCGCTGCTTTTCCTGTCTCAGCCCAGCCATCGACGAATTGCCCGTCCTTCGCCAAGAGACTGGCCCAAGTGGGAATCCATTGCGTCGAACCCCAAGTTCCAAGCAACGCAACACCGCTCAAGCAGGCCGCCAACAACATGCGTCGAATCACAGGTGTGACGGTTGAAGGAGCATCGCTCGCCGCACCACTGCCTGCTTGAACTCGCTTCAAAAACTGAACGACGGGAAAGACATAACCGACGGTCGCGACGCCAAGCCCCAGCAATGTCCCAAAGAGGCGAATCGGAACGATCGCCCCTTCTGAAAGCCCCCACTCCAACGTCTTAGCGGCGAACTGTTGTGACCAGACAATGACGATCAAAAACGGACCAGCGGCTCCAAGTAACACACCAAAGAGATCGCGCGACTGCCAATTTGAAGTTGTTCCGCGACTCTTTTCTTGCTCCCACTTTTCCGACTCGGGGACGAACAAACGAAAGAAAAATGTCAGCAGCGCGGGCAACGTCCCCATCAACATCATGATGCGCCAACCCGAATAAGCGACGAGATACTTGCTCCACTCTTCAGAGAGTCCGGCTGCGAGAAGCCAATCTTCCATGCGATGTAAAACAGTTGTCAGAGCCAATCCCAACACACCGACCAGCAAGTAACCGACATTCGCGGCTGCTCCAATGAGTCCCGCCATGAGCGCTCGCGATCGATTCGGCCAGACTTCCATGACCAGTGCGACTCCCAGCGACCATTCGCCACCCATCCCCAACGCGGCAATGAATCGCAACGCGGCAATCTGCTCCGCTGACTTCGCGAAGCCACAAAACCCCGTGAAAACGGCGTAAGTGATGACGCTAAGTGACATCGCACGCACTCGCCCAATGCGATCTCCCAGCCAACCAAACAACACTCCACCCGTCGCGGCACCGACCAAAAATCCCGCCAACACCAATCCAAATAATGGGCCAACCTGTGCTTCTGCTGCTTCCTTGGCCATTCCACCGTCGATCAGCAAATTCAAAATTGCCGGGCGGCCAACCAGCGAGAACAGCCCCATCTCCGCTCCGTCAAACAGCCAGCCAAGCAACGCTGCGGCTAACGCCATCCACTGTCCTCGCGAAGTGATATTCGACGCAGAGTGTCCCGAATTCGCTGTCATGCCAGACGTTCCTTTTTGCGTACCACACGCAGTCATGAATGGTTTATTGAGCCGCACACCTAAGGCTCTCGCATCACAAGGCGTGGCAGCATATCGGCGTCCGACTCACGAGTCAGGTCTGTGAAGAAAACAACAATCAGATGAATCAGCGAGGCATACTCAGTTAGATCATTTGATGTTCTTCAAACACCCCACCAAGATGACTGGGGTGTTGATCAAGCTAGTTGAACTTCGATTCTCCGAACACTGAGCACTCGCTAAGTCATTTTCTCATTCGCAATTTCAAGGACAGGATCCTGTATGAAGATCTCGATTGGCTCGCTTCGAGCATTTTGTGTCGCCACTTTGCAACAAGTTGGACTCAACAACAAAGATGCCGAGACCACCGCTGATGCGCTCGTGACCACGGATGCAATGGGTGTTTTCACTCATGGAACAAAACTGCTTTCAGGCTACCTCAATCGTCTTCGAGGTGGTGGATATCGCGCGACGGGCATCCCTCGAATTGAACGAGAAGGTCCCGCCTGGGGAGTGGTTGATGGCGAATCTGCACTCGGCCAAGTCGGCAGCGTGTTCGCAATGAAAACGGCCATCGCGAAAGCCCGTCAGGTCGGAGTGGCCTATGTCGGACTTCGAAACACCGGCCACATCGGTGCGGCTGGCTATTACGCGGCAATGGCCGCAAGAGAGGGACTGATCGGGCTTGTCACCGGCAACGATATGCCCAGTGTTGCTGCCCCCGGCTCACGTGGAGCAGTTCTCGGTAGCAATCCACTCGCCTACGGAGTGCCCGTTGGTGATCGAGATCCAATTCTGCTCGACATGGCGACAGCAGCCGTTGCTGGCGGGAAAGTCTACGCCGCTCACCAACGAGGTGAAGTGATCCCCCCGACATGGCTGATCGGTCCCGATGGCCATCCAACAACAGACGGTAGCCTCTATCCGCATCACGCGTCGCTCGCGCCAATGGCAGGCCACAAAGGCTACGGGCTGGGACTTTGGGCCGAGATCCTTTCGGCAGTCCTCCCCGGCGGAGCGATCACTTGGCAAGTTGGCAGTTGGATCTTTGACGAAGCAAGCAAACCATCTCTGCACAACGCCGCCTTCATTGCCATAGATGTTGCGACCATTGCGCCTCCTCGGGAATTCGCCGCACGAGTACAAGCTCTCATCGACGAAATCCACAAAGCTCCAACCGCAGAGGGTATCGAGCGAGTCCTGCTTCCCGGAGAACGCGAATGGAATCTCCATCGCACGGCAACAAATCACGGGATCGATCTTCCTGCCGATGTCGTCACCAAACTCGAACTCATCGCTAAAGAAACGGGAATCAACCTTCAATGGTCCACCTAATCACCCTTGATTGACCCACCAATGGCCGCTGCTAGAATCCGCCCGCCCATCGGGATGTAGCTCAGCTTGGCTAGAGCGCTACGTTCGGGACGTAGAGGCCGCAGGTTCAAATCCTGTCATCCCGACTACTCGTAACTCTCGATTTTGTCAGCAGTTGCAACGTGACTATTGACGGGATTTGGACTTTTTGACCGAGTTACGATTTTTGAAAGCCGCGACTTCAATTGGAGTTGTGGCTTTTTTCTTTGGTAATTCGATTGAGTGAGCGAACTCCAAGATGGCTCGTTTGCTGCCCAATGCTCGCGAAACTTCCCTGTTGATTTAACATCATATGTGATGTAATAGTTGGCGAGGAGATTTAACATGACAAACCACTTGCCACTCTTTGAGAAGCTAGAACGCCGACGCCGAGAGCTTGGACTTAGCCAGTCCGTGTTAGCCGAACGCAGTGGTGTTTCGATGCCAACAGTTCAGCGAATTCTCTCTGATCACAGCTTGGCGGCTAGTTTCGAGAATACGGTTGCCATCGCCCAAGCTATGGGAATGCAGTTGGATGCCGTCCCAATTTTTCCGGCTCATGAGATTCTTGAGCAGCAAGCCCGCAAGAAAGCCGAGCGGCTTGTGGGGATGGTTCAAGGAACATCGGCCCTGGAAGCTCAAGCGGTTTCCACACAGCACATCGGACAGATGGTCAAGAAAACCATCCAAGAGCTTCTGGCGGGTTCCCGTCGTAGACTTTGGACGGAATGACTATGGCATGGAATGCAATTCCCGGCGAGACCCCGATCGACATATCGGGTCTCAAGATTTCTGGTATCAACAACCGACTGGAACTTTCGGTCGTCGAAGCCGAAAACGTTCGCAAGGCCATCGTCAAATATTTTGGCGGTTCGTTGTCACGCCGAACTGCAAAGTTTGATCTCGCGTGGATGCTCAAACTGCATTACGAAATGTTCGGCGATGTGTGGAAGTGGGCTGGTAAAGCTCGGACTTCTGATCTCAATCTCGGTTTGCCCTGGCATCAAGTGACCACTCGAATTCAGGATTTGTGTGCGGATCTGGCTTATTGGGAAACGCATTGGCCGGACGTCTTGGAACAAGCGGTCCATTTACATCATCGTTCCGTCCAGATTCATCCCTTTCTGAATGGCAATGGTCGATGGGCACGGTTGCTCGCTAACATTTGGCTCAAGTTACACAAGCAGCCGTTGACTGAATGGCCTGAAGATGCCATCGGGGCGACGAGCGTTATTCGTGATGACTACCTCGCAGCCATTCGTGCCGCTGACACAGGAAACTTCGCTCCGCTGATCGAATTGCACCGTCGATTTTC
>CAIJTL010001259.1 GCA_903823545.1 uncultured Planctomycetaceae bacterium | reverse complement strand
GTTGAGCCTAACACGGAAACGACGATTCGAGTCGGCCCCAACGAAAATCTTACGACGCCTGCTCAACGCAGAGGACAGACCCAAAGCACAGACTTTCCGAGACCTTTTGGTCGTTACACGCTCACTCGTGAACTTGGCCAAGGAGCCATGGGAACGGTCTACTTGGCGTCAGATCGAATCCTAAATCGTCAGGTCGCACTGAAGGTGCTGCGCGTAAAGCCCGAGGATGGTCAAGAGGTTGTCGAACGCTTTTATCGAGAAGCTCGTTCGATGGCCTCATTGCAACACGCGAATCTTTGCCCGATCTATGACTTCGGTGAGGTGGATGGTCAGCCGTATTTGACAATGGCCTACGTTGATGGTTTGCCATTGTCTGATTACTTGGTCGGCGGTTGTCCGCTCGCTCCTCTTTATGCCGTGAAGTTGGCTCGCACGCTCGCGACCGCATTGCATCAAGCCCATCAAATGGGGATCGTGCATCGAGACATGAAGCCCGCCAACATCATGATCAACAAAGAGGGCGAACCGATCTTGATGGACTTCGGCTTGGCGCGACGGCATCAACCCGGTGAAGCTGAGATCACTCAACAAGGAACCATCCTGGGCAGCCCTGCCTACATGTCACCCGAACAAGTCGAAGGCAAGATCGACGAGATTGGTCCGACAACCGACATCCATGCGCTCGGTGCCATTCTTTATGAAATGCTCAGCGGTCGAAAACCTTACGATGGAACCATCGCTTCGGTTTTTGCACAAATTCTTTCCAAAGAACCAGAGCACCTAAAAATCACTGGAGACGACGCAGGTCGGCTCGATGCCATCTGTCGTCGAGCGATGGCCAAAGTTAGTTCAAAGCGCTACGCCTCGGCACTGGACTTTGCCAATGCGCTCACTGAATTCTTGGAAAACACGAATCGCACCCGGCTGACATGCGACGGAGATCACTTCACTGATGTCGAATCTCCGACGGTCGTATCTCGACCGGAACCTCATGAAGTGGTTGGCCCGACTGCAGATGGTCCAATCGCAGGCGATCACGGATGGCGCTGGGTGGCCGCGATCGCGTTCATCGGTTTCATGATTGCAACTATCAAAATGAACTCGCGCAACGCGACCTCATCACCACCGGTCAGTGTCGGCTCAACCAGTGTCGTACACGGCAGTCCTTAGTCGAATCTCACGCAGTAATTCCCGTCAAAATGCACTGCTAACTCAATCTGTTTACGAAAAATAAGGAGAATTTCGTGATTGCTACCGCCCCGTTCGTAGATACCGTCCTGATGCCTCCAGCGGAATTGGTTCAAGCGTTGAAAAAGCGTGTCGGCCAGTTGCAGATGTTGCCCGCTGTCGCGAAAGAGGCGTTGGAGATCGTGAAGGACCCCAACTGCTCGATCCAAGAATTCACCAACGTCATCAAACGAGATGTGAAGCTTGGTGCTGACATCCTGAAGATGGCCAACAGCGCGCTGTATTGCCCGGTCACTCCAATTGTGGATCTCAATCGCTGTGTCATGCAGATCGGCTTCCGCGAATGTCAGTACCTCATCTTGTCTGCCAGCGTTGCCAGCTTGATGCACCGAGTGAACATTTCACAAGAATGGATTCGCGAAACACTTTGGCGGCATAGTTTCACGACCGCGTTGCTCGCCACTCGCATCAATCGCACATTCCGCCTTGGCTTTCAGGGGGAAGAATTTACCGCAGGTTTGCTGCATGACTTTGGACGAATCTTGTTCGCCTTGGTCGTTCCGGAGTTGTTCCTCAAGTTTGATCCGCTCAACTTTGAAGAATCTCCAGAACTGCTCGATCGAGAACTCGAAGCCACCGGCACTGACCATTGCCATTTGGCCGCTTGGTTCACGCAAGGCAACCAAATTCCGCAACCAATTCCGTCCGTCATCTTGAATCATCATCAGCCAGAACTCGCCGAGCAGCATCAACGTCTAACGGCGCTGATCTCTGTTGCTGATCAACTCGCAAATGACTGGGAGCGTTTGGGTGAAAGGATGATGGAGGATTTTGTTTCGCCATCGGCGTTGTCGCTGTTGGTGAATTTGGAAGACGGCGGTCAATTCGAGGCCACGTTTGCCGAGGCGGTCCCATCACTACTGAATGACGCTCGACGAGACGCTCAGGAAATGATGTCCGCCAAGTAGGACCTTCATTTCTTAATGAGGAGTTGTTGATGCCACTCAATGCGCACCGTTGAATCATCCGAGATTATTTGTCACGCCCCGCATTATTAGGCAGCGTTTCCAGCAAGCCTAAAGCGGCCCAAGCGGTGCCCCAGTAGTTATAGATCTCATCGCGGACTTTGAGGCGTTCGGGGACGGTGGTCTTGCTGATGTTTTTCGACGCAGTCAGCCACGATCCGTCTGGTTGTTGAGACTTCAACAAGTACTTGCGGGCTTCGCGAAAAACACCCGCATGATCGCCACCGACTTTCGCAAGAACATAGATCGCAATGCCGGTCGAATAGGGATCGCTGGGTACTTCGTTTTGCCAACCCCAACCGCCGTCAGCGTTGCGGGCATCAAGTAACAATTGGCGGTGCTTGCTGACTTCGTCGCGCGTACCGAATTGATGCTCGAAGAGCAGTCGAACTGCGAGCCACTCACGGTTCTCTGTTTGCGGAGGCTGCTGCCGCTGATAAGCAATCGCTCGTTCGATTTGCTCAGTTCGTTTTCCGGGCTGTTGACTGCGAGCGTCGTATCTCGCCAGCGCGAGCGCGGCCCACATGGTTGTGGCCTGATTCGCAATGGGGAGCGACCACTGCCGCATCGAAGCGAACTGATTGCCGGGTGCCCATGAGCCGTCGGCGAGTTGTCGCTGCTTCATCAGGTCGAACAAACCGCGTCGAAATTCCGCGTTGATGGAATCATCCGCTGCGGCATGTCCACCAAGTAGCAACTGGCCGAGCACATCCAGTCCTCCGCCATTTCGATTCGGCCAGTTCTCGCCGATTGTCGAGGTCTTGATCAGCAATGCCTGATGAGCCTTCAACTCGTCGGCCGTCAACAATGGCGTCAACTTCGCGAGGAAGTCTGCCTCCGTCGCAAAGGTCTGACCAACGATTGGCTTCAGATTGTTCTTCACGGTCGCAGGCATGATCGCCGCGTCGATCTTTTCCAGATCACTCAATAGCAACTTGAACGAATAGCGATTCGCCAACGAATCCTGGCGAGCCCACTCATCCCATTCGGCCAGCTTCTTCGCATCAATGGGTAATCCGTGAGTCTGCGCTGCTCGATGTGACCACAACAGAAACGGAACATGGTGGCACGACATGCAACCTCGCTCCTCCATCCAATCCACGCCCCCCTTCTCCAAAAACGGAAGGCTCCGCGCCACAGCATCGCGAACAGCAGCATCGGACGGCTCATCCGCATGAAGGGTTTTGCCAATCAATCCAAAACAGACCGCAGCCAGAATCAACAAGTGACGCATTGCGTGATCCTCGTCTTTGGATTGGTGAGGCGGCGTACCCTCTTACAAAGAGGCTGAAGTCGAACAGTCTAACATGTAAGACTTTCGTGTCATCGAAAGTTGTGTCTGTGCATTCTTTCTTTAGTCACGCCATCGAGTCGCAAGACGCCGTTAATTCATTGCCGTTTCAAATCATGATGTCGGTATCAAGTTTGTTGCGGTTCTGTTCCAGCGATTCAGCTTGGCTTCATCTGCCGTGAGCAATACTTTCGATTCAATCTGACCATCGCCACGATCTGAGACATCTTGGAAACGAAAGAGTTCTTATGCCGACGGCCTTTCCGCGTACTCCTAAAAACAGCGAAGCAGTTTCAAAACTCACCCGCAACGTGATCATCACGTTGTTGTTTGGGGTCTGGTGTTTGAGCGTCAGCCATTCGGTCTGCTTCGCGAAGGACGAGACGAAGGCCGCCAAGAATGATGTCGTTGGCAAGGATCTGACTGACGGAGACTTTGGCCTGACTCGCGTTTGGAAGATTCACGTGCACGTCACTGGCGAGAACTGGCAGAAGATGCAGCCGGCTCGCGGCGGCTTTCCCGGATTTGGGCCACCACCTGGAGGGCCGAATCCGGGCGGTCCGAATCCAAGTGGATCAGCTCCGGCGGGCAAACCGAAGGATGCGGCGCAAGTTCCGCAGTCACCAGCGACGCCGCCGGGACCGCCTGCTTTTGGTGGGCCGGGCGGAGTCCCAGGCGGCTTTCGGCCAGGAAGTTTCGGTCTCGACTTTGAGTATGTGAAAGCAGACGTCGAACTCGATGGGGACGCCTTCAAAGATGTCGGCCTGCGATTCAAAGGAAACGGCAGTTACATGCTTTCCTCTTCGGGCCGAAAGCGGCCGCTCAAGATCGACTTCAACCGTTATGTCGACGGCCAGAAGCTTCATGGAATGCAACAACTCAACCTACACAGCGACGCGATGGACCCGACTCATGTCCGCCAAGCTTTGTCGTACGCTGTCTTTCGCGAAGCGGGGATTCCGTCACCAAGAACTGCGTTTGCCGAGGTGTCGCTGACAATTGATGGCGAGTGTGATCACGAACCGCTCGGTCTCTACACGCTGGTCGAGGAGGTTGACAAGGCGTTCTTACGACGACATTTTCAAACCGACAAAGGGATGCTCCTGAAGCCGGAGGGAACGCAGGGCTTGGAATACAAAGGGGAAGATTGGGCTGCCTATTCGTGGTATGAACCGAAATCGAAACCCAAGAAGGGCGAGTCACAGCGATTGATCGACTTGACTCGACTGATTCACAACGCGGATGACGATCAGTTTCGACGCGAGGTCAACTCGCTGCTCGACACTCAGCAGTTTGCGAGCTTTCTCGCCGCGAACACTTTACTTGCCAACATGGACAGCTTTCTGACTCAGGTCCACAACTACTACGTCTATCTGCCGCCGGAGCCCAAAAAGTCATCGAATGACAAACCCGCTGCGAGCAAGTTCATTTTCTTGCCGTGGGACATGGACCTCTCGATGGGGGCGTTCTTCATGGCCGGTTCGGCGGAGCAGTTGCAAGACCTCAGCATCAGTCATCCGCATGTTGGCGAGAACAAGCTGATCGAACGGATGCTTGCTTGGGACGAATTCGATCGGATCTATCGTCAACGGCTTAAGGAACTGACCGAAGCTTGCTTCGGCGAAGAAGGGATCACGACGACGAGCCTTCCTATCGTTCAAGGAGCACTCAAAGAGTTGATTGCCCAAGAAACAAAACGAGCGGCAGCCGCTCAAGCGACACGTGGTCCCGGTGGTTTTGGTCCGGGCGGTTTTGGACCTGGGCCGGGCTCCGGCATGTTTGGCGGGCAACCTTCAATTGAAACATTTCTCGTCAAGCGGCGCGAATCGATTACCGCTCAGTTGGCCGGAAAATCCAAAGGCAAAGTCCCCGGCATGGGCTTTGGCCCACCTGGCGGCGGACCAGGGGGCTTCGGTCCTCCTGGTGGTGGGCCCGGTGGCGGATTTGGCCCCGGCAATTTT
>CAIJTL010001258.1 GCA_903823545.1 uncultured Planctomycetaceae bacterium | reverse complement strand
GCGAACCACGTTCCGGCCTTTCATATTCTGATCGTTCGACTTGCGATTCACGTTCGCCGTTAAAGCCAGATTTTCTCGGTATCACCGCAGGAACATATTCAATACCGGTTGCCGCCGCTCGAAACTGCCGTGCGAGTTCCAGCACTTCCGACGTTCGACACTCCGGGTCTTTCTCCAATGCTCGCTCAAGCACTGGCCGGAGACTCGGAGCGACGGCCTCTAAGTTTGGCCGTTCGGTCAGATGCTTCATCAAGATCTCGGCAGTCGTTTCGCCGTCGAATGGCACTTTCCCTGTGAGTAACTCATAGGCGATCACGGCGAGCGAGTAGACATCGACCTCGCGGCCGTAACGCCCCTTCGCAACTTCGGGAGCCATGTAATACACGGTCCCCACGCTTTGCGTGTGTGCCGATCGGCGACTCGGAGCAATGAATTTTGAAAGCCCGATATCGCCAACCTTCACAACTCCATTTTCGCGAAAGAGGTTTGCGGGCTTGAGGTCGCGATGCACGATCCCTCGATCATGCAAAAAGCCAATTCCTGCCGCGATGCCATCGAGCCACTCCAGCACTTCTGTCAGCGGCAATCCGTTCGACTGTTCGTGAATCACACGATCGAGCGTTTTGCCTCCGACGTACTCCATCACGATCCAGTGATCGCCGTCGCGGTCTTGTTTGATGTCGAAAATCGTGACCAAGTTTGGGTGCTTGAGGTTCAAACACTGCGTCACGCCACGCAGTTCCACTTCAAGATTTTCTTGCAGAAGCTTGATCGCGACCTCTTTGCCGGAATCGGTCAGGGCATAATAGACCTCACCGAAGCCACCGCGTGCGATGGCTCGCTTGATCGTGTATCCGTCGAGCGGTCTTGCTTCCGGACCGAACGTGAACTTCATGACGTTGCCGCCTTCGACTTTTCGTACGCCGAGCGTTCCTGCTCAACCCGATCGCTTCCCACCGCACTGATCTCATTCCTTCTGACAGGCTAAAAAGCTGCCAGAATTTCGAGTTAGCCGACCCGTTAAGGCTGGCCATTTCTGATTGCCGAATCAATTCCGGGAAGTTCTTGCCACCAGATTCGCCGAGTCAGCAGAAATCTTAGCCAGTTTTCCGGTCGGATACTTCAAAAGAGTACCGAACGCTCAGCAAGGCATGCGATTGACGACCGAACTGCACTGTTTCTGGCAGCGTTTTCGGCGGTTGCGATTCTCACTGGGCACTTCGATCTTTGCTTGCCCAAGCGTCAAATGTTGCGAGTTCAACAGCCACCAGCAGTGACATCGCTCCGCCTCGATCGTCGAAGCCGTTGATCGCCTTTCGGTCGAAGTACGCCTGCAAATTGGGCTGCTTTCCTGTCCCTTCGCAGACGCCAGTCAGCGAACCGTCGTCGCCAATGCGCGATGAAATCGCGGGCCAAGCTTTTCGAATTGCCGACCCAAACGTCGGACGGTCCAGCCAACCCTCGCGAATGCCACGCAACATCGAGTACGTGATCATACAAGTCGCCGTTAGTTCGGGATAACTCTCAGGGTGGTCAATAACTTGATGCCACATTCCGGTCGCGTCTTGATGTGGTCGCAGCGCAGCCATGTGATTTTGAAACGATGTCAGCATATTTGGTCGGCCTGAATGGTCTTTGGGAAGGTCGCCCAACGACCACGCAAGTCCAAGTGCCGGAAAACCGTTTCCTCGACCCCAAGCAGCCTCGTCCAACGGCGAGTGGCGATAAATCCCATCCTTTCGCAAGCACAACTTTTGCATGAAAGTGAGATGCTTCACCGCCATGTCGTGGTACTTTGACTCGCCGGTTAGTCGTCCCGCTTGCGTGAGAAGCGGGCAGCTCATGAAGACGGCGTCGGACATTTCGTTATGAAACGGGGCGGCTTCTCGCGGCTCTCCGTTGTCATCAAATGCAAAATCGGCGGCTGCCTTAGTCAGTGCGGTCAGCTTGTTATCGCGCGTTCGAAGAGCGAGTTCTCCAAAGATCAGATGCCCGGCAAGATCGCTGCCGTTCGGCTTTTCGCCGATTGTCTTTTGAACTCCGTCACGAAACGGAGAAATGACCTTATCGACATCCTCGCGGTACGAGGCGTCCCCAATCAGTTCACCCAATCTCAAGCGGCCGATCACTGCCACAGCCGGGATATACTGCACTTGCTTTAGCGAGCGACCATATCGACGACTGAGTTGAACGGCGACTTCCGTGGGCGAACGCTTGAGTCGCTTCGCAACCTCGACTGAGTTGTCTTCAAGGGCCGCTGCTCGTGACGCGGTTGCGGCGAATACCAGTACGACAAAAATCACACAAAGACGTGGCATTTGTCTGCCCTTCTTCTGTTCCCACACCGTCGAACGTGGAGCGATCTCAGAACACCTTATTTTTTCGCTTCAAGCTCAGAGAGGATCGTTACCTAATGGGCCTTTGCAGTGACTTTGTCGTCGTTCTTGATTCTCATGCCGTAGAACGATCGCCAAACGAAGACCACCGAGATGGCAAAGAAGACGATCGCCAATCCAACGGACAACTTGCGATCAAGCTCGATCGCCATCTCAACAGCTAACAGACCAAACAGAGTTGTGAACTTGATGATCGGATTCATCGCCACTGACGAGGTGTCTTTGAACGGATCGCCGACGGTGTCACCGACGACACAAGCATCGTGGAGAGCGGTCCCTTTCTCATGCAGTTCCGTTTCAACCAACTTCTTTGCGTTGTCCCACGCACCGCCAGCGTTGGCCATGAAGACCGCTTGGTACAGCCCGAATAACGCGATCGAAATCAGATAACCAATGAAGAAGTAAGGTTCGAGACACGCAAATGCGAGCGTCGTAAAGAAGACCGTCATGAAGATGTTGATCATTCCTTTTTGAGCGTACTGCGTGCAGATTTCAACAACCTTTTTGGAGTCTTCAATCGACGCCTTCGTCGCCGTTGCATCCAACTTGATATTGGCCTTAATGAACTCGACTGCTCGATAAGCGCCTGTCGAAACTGCTTGTGTGGATGCCCCGGTGAACCAGTAAATCACCGCGCCACCCATCACGAGTCCGAGCAAGAATGGAGGATGCAAAATCGACAAATTGGCCACCGCGGTTGGATCAGTCAGCTTGTTGGTCAACTCCATAATGATCGAAAAGATCAACGTGGTTGAACCGACAACAGCCGTGCCAATCAACACAGGCTTGGCCGTTGCTTTGAAAGTGTTTCCGGCACCGTCGTTCTCTTCGAGATACGCTTTGCCTTGTTCGAATTGAGGCCGGAATCCGAAATCACGCTGAACTTCGTCTGAGATCTCCGGAATCGCCTCGATGCATGAAAGCTCGTAAACCGATTGAGCGTTATCAGTAACGGGGCCATACGAATCCACTGCAATCGTTACCGGCCCCATTCCTAAGAAGCCGAACGCGACCAAGCCGAACGCGAAGACTGCCGGAGCAATCATCAAACCGCCAAGTCCCTCGTTGCTCACGAAATATGCCGTTGCCATCAATGACGTGATCGCCAGTCCCATCCAGTAGGCGCTGAAGTTACCCGCTGTCAAACCGGCCAGAATGTTGAGCGACGCGCCACCTTCACGCGACGCCGTCACGACTTCTCG
>CAIJTL010001257.1 GCA_903823545.1 uncultured Planctomycetaceae bacterium | reverse complement strand
TGGCAGCGTTTGCCTGCAATGTGGATCGGCTTTCGGAGGGCGTTCGATCTCGACTTACGATTGAGAACGACGACAAGACCTTTACACCATCCGACGTTTTGTCATTGTCTCGCTTTACTAGTTTGCCGGTAGTTTACGACGTCCATCATCACCGTTGTCTGCCCGACGAATTGAGCATTGAAGACGCCACGGCAGCGGCCATCAATACCTGGAACCGCGAGCCACTCTTTCACATTTCTAGTCCGTTGGCGGGATGGTCCGGGCCGAAGCCCGCGCGGCATCACGATGAGATTGATATCAACGATTTTCCTGCTTGCTGGTCTGGACTCGGCGTAACCGTTGAAGTGGAAGCCAAAAGCAAAGAAGTCGCCGTCCGAAAATTGCAGGATCAATGCAGTCGGAAATTTCGCAACGAGCCGCAGAATGACCTCACTTGAGAAGGGCCTCCGCGTCGGTGTTCCCAAAAGTTTGAAACCTCGAACCATAACAAATAAACCGTGAACGCCGCTTTGAATCAACGACTCGAACAGCCAAAAGCTCCGGTGATCCCGCGAGCGAAGACGATTGTGGTGCGTGGAGCCTCCGGGCTGGTTGGCTGCGCGTTGTCGCAGGCGATCGGCGATCGTCAATGGAGTCTGCGGCGATTGGTTCGCCGAAATTCGGCCAAGGACCGAGGCGACAGCATTTCGTGGAACCCGGAGTCAGGACTGCTCAATTTCACCGCTTTTAATGGAGTCGACGCGGTCGTTCATTTGGCGGGCGAGAATATCGCGTGCGGCCGGTGGACTGCGGCCAAGAAACTCCGCATCCGCGACAGCCGCGTAATCGGAACGCACCAACTTTGTAAGTCGCTGGCCGCCATGTCGTCCCCGCCGCGAGTCTTGGTCTGTGCCTCGGCCATTGGATTCTACGGCGATCGCGGAGATCAGTCGCTTACGGAAGCGGAACCACCGGGCCGCGGTTTTCTCCCAGAGGTTTGCGTGCAGTGGGAACGGGCAACGCAACCAGCAGTGGATGTGGGCATTCGAGTCGTCAACCTGCGAATTGGCGTGGTCCTGTCACCAGACGGCGGTGCGATACAGCAAATGCTGCTGCCGTTTCTGTTCGGCCTGGGCGGAAAGATTGGAAACGGGCGTCAGTATTGGAGCTGGATTTCGCTGCCGGACTTAGTTCGTTCGATCTTGTTCGCAGTCGAAGAGGAATCGCTGATTGGGCCGGTGAATGCAGTCGCTCCGGGAACTGTCACGAACGCCGAGTTCACTCGCGTGTTCGGCCAAGTGCTGCAGCGACCGACGTTGTTTCCCCTGCCCGGTTTCATGGCTCGGTTGGTTCTTGGCGAAATGGCCAACGAACTTCTGCTCGCTAGCATTCGAGTTGTTCCCGAACGACTTCAGCAAAACCATTTCGAGTTTGAACATTCCGAATTGGAAACCGCCTTGCGAGCTGTCTTGAATCGCAAACAGCCATCACCGAAATGAGCGATGCAATGAGCACCTATCGCCTGATCCGCCAACAGATGATCGACCGGCCTCTCGAAGAAGTCTTCGCGTTCTTCTCCGACGCGCGCAATCTCGAAACGCTAACACCACCTTGGTTGCGATTCGAAATCCTCACGCCCGGTGAAATCGACATGCGAGTCGGCACGATCATTCAGTACGCACTCCGAATTCATGGTTTGCCGATTCATTGGACAACATCTATCACGGTCTGGAATCCACCGTTTGAATTTGTGGATGTTCAGCTTCGTGGGCCGTACGTGCTGTGGCATCACCGTCACACTTTTGAGGCGGCTGGCAGCTCAACGCGAATGGTCGATGTGGTGAACTACCGTCTGCCACTCGGCTGGATTGGCCGAGCCATGAACAGAGTACTAGTCCGCCGCGACCTCGAAGTGATCTTCGACTATCGCGAGAAGACAGTGAAACGGCTGCTGGAATCAGAGCTGAACACGAACGCAAATGACTCCGCTATACCGCGAGTATTCGCTGGTCCGCGCTAGCGCTGAATCGGTCCTCTAAGAGCCGCGGGCGAACGCACAGCAACTCGCCTTCTGAATGGTGGATTTTAGAATTCTCAAGAATGTGAGTTAAGACGCCGGAATCTTTGCGGTCTGAGAGATGTGGACGTTTTGAATGATTTACGAACCAGCGAATCCAAGTGCGGTTGGCGTTCGTGAGTCGCCCCCCAGCCCGGAGAGAGTGTTATGTTCAATCGAAGGTTTTTCTTGAGTGTCGCGGCGATGGTCGCAATTGGTGCAGTGCAAGGATCGGCTGCAAATGCCGGCGAAAAGGACATCGTCACGACTGCGGTCGAGGCCGGTTCGTTTAAGACGTTGGCGGCGGCCTTAAAAGCCGGTGGATTGGTGGAGACTCTGCAAGGCAAAGGGCCGTTCACGGTCTTCGCTCCAACGGACGAAGCGTTCGCCAAATTGCCAGAGGGAACGGTCGAGACGTTACTGAAACCGGAAAACAAAGCTCAGCTTGTGTCAGTGCTGACCTATCACGTCGTGTCCGGCAAAGTCGCGGCGGCTCAAGTCGTGAAATTGAATGCGGCTGCGACGGTGAATGGTCAGCGAGTCAACATCAAGGTTTCAGAGGGCAATGTTCAAGTCGATCAAGCAACTGTCGTGAAGGCCGACATTCATTGCTCGAACGGGATTATTCACGTCGTTGATCAAGTGCTGCTGCCATCTGGCGACAACATCCCTGCGACGGCTGCGAAGGCGGGGACGTTCAAGACGCTGCTCGCTGCTGCGAAGGCGGCTGGGTTGGTCGAAGTGCTGTCGGGTGACAAGCCGCTGACCGTGTTCGCTCCGACGGATGAAGCGTTTGCGAAACTGCCGGCCGGAACGGTCGAGAGCTTGCTCAAGCCAGAGAACAAGGAGAAGCTGGCGGCAATTCTGAAGTTTCACGTCGTCGCCGGTCGCGTGTTCTCGAATGAAGTGCTCAGCAAGTCGGAACTTAAGACCGTCCAAGGCGGCATGTTGACTGCCAAGGTGAAGAATGGTGCGGCGACGATCAACGGTGCCACTCTCGTGACAACTGACATCGACGCCTCGAACGGAGTCATCCATGTGATCGACAGTGTGATGTTGCCACCGGCTGCTACGGCCAAGACATCTCATGTGACTCCGGCAAAGGCTCAGTATGTCGCTCACGTCTGCCCGACCTCGGGCCGAGTGACGTACTCCTTGGCTCCTCCAGCTTGCCGTGAGTAATGTTCTCAGAGTGTGATGCCCTGTGCTGGGGCTTCTCGGAGTTCCAGCCGACTCCGCGAGAACACTTGAGCCGTCGTTCGGTTCAAGTGTTTTGGCGTTTGTTGCTGCGACTGTTATTGGCTCTTGGTCGAAGTGGTGAATCTTCAGTGTTCGTGAGGATTTGAATTTGGCGTCACACGAATTCTGCGACGCAAAACTTGAGGTACCGCCAATGTCTCTCGAATCACAGTCTCTGACTTCTGCGACTCACATCGACAACCCAGATGTGATCCTGATTGGCAGCGGAGTGATGTCCGCAAATCTCGCGGCAATGCTGAAGTGTTTGCAGCCGCGACTTTCCATCCAGCTCTATGAAGCCACTGACGGGCTGGCGCAGGAAAGCTCGAACGGTTGGAACAACGCCGGAACCGGGCACGCCGGGATTTGCGAATTGAGTTACACCCCCAAACGAGAGGCCGACGGATCGGTGAACGTCGGAAAAGCGATTGAGATCTTCGAGCAGTTCGA
>CAIJTL010001256.1 GCA_903823545.1 uncultured Planctomycetaceae bacterium | reverse complement strand
TGTCGAATTCACGAACGCGACCACCACGCAATGCTTCGATGCGACTCGTGGGACGTGGGCGTTCGACATGCTCAACAAGCTGGAGATTCCGACCAACTTCTTCCCAGAGGTTGTCTCGCCCGGTACCAAATTGGGCCTGCTGCGAGAGGAAATCGCTCGCCGCACAAACTTGGGACGCATTCCCGTCGTCGCCCCGGCGACTCACGACACTGGAAGCGCAGTCGCGGCGGTGCCGACTCAGAATACCGGTTCGGCTAACTGGGCCTACATCAGTTCGGGAACGTGGTCGCTGATGGGAGTCGAAGTTCAGAAGGCGGTCCTCACGCCGCGAGCACTCGAATTAAACGTGACCAATGAAGGTGGGATCGACGGCACCTATCGGCTCCTGAAGAACATCATGGGGTTGTGGTTGATTCAGGAGTGTCGTCGTTCATTTGAGCGGAAGGGCCGACCTCTGGATTACGCCCCGCTCATTCAAATGGCATCTTCGGCGAAACCATTCTTGTCGATCATTGATCCAGATGACTCGCGATTCCTTAGCCCGGATGACATGCCGACAGCGATTCAGAATTACTGCCGCGAGACAAACCAGCCGGTTCCAACCTCTGAGGGCGAAATCATTCGCTGCTGCCTCGAAAGCCTCGCGCTGAAATACCGCGTCGTGATGAGCTGGATGGAAGAGCTGACCGGTACGCCGATCGAAGTCATCCACATTGTTGGCGGCGGCACTAAAAACGAACTCCTCAATCAGTTCACCGCGAATGCGTGTGGTCGCCCAGTGATGACTGGTCCCGTCGAAGCCACCGCATTGGGCAACGTGCTCGTTCAAGCTCGAACTGCTGGCGAAATTGGCTCGCTGGCCGAGATTCGTGACGTCGTCCGTCGTTCCAGCGAGATGAAACAATATTTGCCTCAGCAGAGTTCTGAATGGCAAGCTGCCAATGCGCGGTTCGCGGAGTTGCGATCCGGTCCCAAGGTGTGAACGATACCATGCTCCGGACCATCGTGACGGAGCCGTTTCTAACGAACCGTTGTTACTTCCCTCGAAAGGATTCTCATGTCATCAGTCTCACGTCGTCAGTTTTGTGGTGCGGTCGCTTCTGCGGCTGTTGCGGGTTCTGTTTTGACTCAAACGAACGTCCAAGCCTTGGCTCAAGATAAGGCTTCAAAACCAGAAGATATTCCGGAAACCTACCAAGTGAAGTTCGATACCTCGAAAGGGGCCGTGATTATCGAGGTTCATCGCGATTGGGCACCGATTGGTGCGGCTCGCTTTTATGACTCTGTGAAGGCAGGCTTCTACGACGACACCCGATTCTTCCGCGTTGTCCCCGACTTCATGGTGCAGTTCGGAATCAACGGCGACCCCAAGGTTCAATCCAAATGGCGTGACGCCAAAATTAAGGACGATGCTCCAAAGGGGAAGAATAAGCAGTCCAACAAACGCGGCTTTATCACGTTTGCGACTTCAGGCCCAAATTCTCGCACAACGCAAGTCTTCATCAATTTCAAGAACAATGCCTTTCTCGACGGCCAAGGATTCACTCCGTTTGGAGAAGTGATCAAGGGGATGGAAATCGTCGACAAGATCAATTCCCAATACGGCGAGAAGCCCGACCAAGGCTCGATTCAGTTCGAGGGAAACGCATATCTGAATAAGAAGTTCCCAAACTTGGACTTCATCAATAAAGCGACCATCGTGGAATCGAAGTAACTCCGCGAATGAATCCTCAGTAGCCGTCACGTTCCGCGCGACGAACCGTATGCAATTCGGGATTCCGTTTTGTCATCGACTCACCAATGCGGAGCGTGAGGGCTTCCTTCTTTTGTGAACGGCTTCAATTTTCAGAAAGGACCACGCACGATGTACATCACTCGACGTCAACTGTTTGGTTTCTTTGCAACAGCGTTGTTAGCTGGTTGTTCTCAGCCGGAACCTCCTGTTCCTCCTTTGCCGATGGGACCACCGCTCGAAAAGTCCAACTCGTCTTCGACCAAAGATGAGGCTGTGAATCTGGGAGACACGCCGCCGCACTTCCAAGTGAAGTTTGAAACCTCCAAGGGAGATTTCGTTGTCGAAGTTCACAGCCATTGGTCACCGAACGGAGCGTCTCACTTCTACGAATTGGTGAAGAACGGCTTCTATGACGACTGCCGCTTCTTTCGGGTGTTGCCTGACTTCATGGTCCAATGGGGGATCAACGGTGATCCGAAAGTGAATGCGAAATGGCATGACGCCAATATCCCGGACGATCGTCCAACCGGAGAGAACAAGAAGTCGAATCTGCGA
>CAIJTL010001255.1 GCA_903823545.1 uncultured Planctomycetaceae bacterium | reverse complement strand
TCGCTCCGCGACTCGGCGTCGAGTTGCGGAGCAACTCGACCACAAAAACGAGTCGCCTACGTTGCCGCTTGCAGCACTCGTAATTCCTTCGGCAGCGGAAAATGGACGTGCTCTTCGCGGACGATGACGTGTTCGACCTCGGCGCCAAAACGGGCGACGAGCGTATCGACGCACTCTTCCACGACGACTTCGGGAGCACTCGCTCCGGCGGTGATGAGCACAGTTTCAGAGCCGGTGAACTCACCCAGCGGCAATTCGTGAACGCCATCAATGAGATACGCTCGACCGCTGATGGATTGGCCGATTTCACGCAGCCGCTGGCTGTTCGAGCTGTTCTGACTGCCGAGCACGATCACAACATCTGCCGTCTTCGCCAATGTGGCGACAGCCTCTTGCCGATTCGTCGTCGCGTAGCAGATATCTTCCTTCGGCGGACTGGCGATCTCCGGATAGCGTTGTCGCAAGCGCTCGATCACCGCATACGCTTCAGAAACACTTAACGTGGTTTGCGTCAGATAAGCGATCTTTGCGTCAGTCGCGAATGAGAGCTGATCAACTTCATCGGGAGTCTCAACCAACGTGATGCTTTCTGGTGCTTCTCCCATCGTGCCGATCACCTCGTCATGACCTTCATGGCCGATGAGCACAATGTGATAGCCGTCTTGCGCAAAGCGGATCGCCTCCAAATGGACCTTCGTGACGAGCGGACAAGTGGCGTCGATTGTCTGCAAGTTCCGCTCGCGCGACTGGCGTCGAATCTCTGGCGAGATTCCATGTGCCGAATACAACAAGATCGAACCGGTCGGCACGTCTTCGATCGCATTTACGAATTTCACTCCCTGCTTCGTGAAACGCTCGACGACGTATTTGTTATGCACGATCTCGTGATAAACGTAGATCTTCGATCCAAACATTCTGATTGCCTGGTCGAGGCATTCGATCGCCATATTCACTCCGGCACAAAAGCCGCGCGGATTAGCCAGCAAAATTTTCATGAGACAAGCTCGGTCGGGTCACGGGAATAAGTTTGACAAGATCGTTTAACCGCACGCCGCAGGCACGCGCGGTTAAACAACGGAATTCAGGACTGCGTGGAATATAGCAGCCAGGTTGATCACGCGAGATGCTCTCACATTCTCCACCAGCAACATTCACCATCAAAAGGTTGCGAACAAGTTTCGCGAGCGACAACATGCAAAAGTGAAATCCCAAATTTGAAATCTCTCGCTCTGCCATAGGTCAACCCCGTGCCCGAACTTCCCGAAGTCGAAACAATGGTCCGAGGCATTCGCGAGACGATGGTCGGTCGGCACATTCGCGAACTGCGTCAGTGCCCATGCTCATGTCGGCCGCTGACGTTGTCCCCTGCTTTTGATGAAATGGCACAACGCTGTCGCGGTCGCGAAGTCATCGCCGTACGGCGCATCGCCAAGCGAGTGGTCATCGATCTCAAAAGTGGTGATTCTTTCGTGATTGAACCCCGCATGACCGGACTGATGTTGCTGACCGATCCGCCGGATCGAGAGCACTTGAGGCTCGAGTGGCGCATGACTGGCGGTGGACCGTCAGCGTCCGTCTGGTTTTGGGATCGCCGCGGCCTCGGTGTTGTCCGACTCTGCGACGCCGAAGAATTGGCTCGACGATTGGGCGGCGACGCGCTCGGCAAAGACGCTCTGCTGATGACCGAACTTGACTGGCGCGAAGTCTGTCAGCGAACTGCTCGCCCGATCAAAGTTGCTCTGCTCGACCAGAAGCTCGTTGCCGGCATCGGAAACTTGTACGCCAGCGAAATCTTGCACGAGTCGCGTATCTCCCCACTGCGACCGACGAACAAATTGACGAACCCACAAATCGCGCGACTGCACTCCGCGACGCAACACGTTCTCAACGAAGCAATCAAATACGAAGGCTCGACACTCGGCGATGGTACGTATCGCAACGCGCTCAACGAAAGCGGCGGCTATCAAAACTCGCATCGAGTCTACGACCGCGAAGAACTGCTTTGCCCGACCTGCCAACAGTCAAAAATCATCCGCATCGTGCAAGCACAACGCTCTACGTTCTATTGCCGAAAGTGCCAGCCGAAGTAGTTCGATTAGCCCACGGAACACACGGAAGGACACGGAAAAGAGAGTCTGACTTTTGATGTCGGTGAGCCTGTGTTGGCGATTTGGTCGGAAAGCCCAACCGGGAAATTTCTGGCGACACACTAACTTGGCGCGTCAGTTTTGAAATTGCGCGTTTATTAGTCGCTTCACGACTTAAAAAAATGCTCGCGCATGATCGTCATCGCTCCTTCCCTGTTTTTCCGTGTATTCCGTGGGCCAATTCACGCCTCACAAAAACCGCACACTCGCCAATGAATGAGTCGCTGATACACTCCCGGCCATGTCGTACCGCACGTTGAAACGTTGGATTGGCGAGACCAACTTTGAGTTGAAGTGCTTGCTTCTGTTTGGCTCAGGGTTGAGTTTATTGGCGGTTGGGACGTTCTTCTTGTATCGCTGGCAGACTTCGAGCCTGATTGACCGCGATACGCGAGCGACCGCGCGATCGCTGGTTTCGACGGTCTTGCTAGAAACCCATTGGAAATGGGCCATCAAGAACTTCAAACTGGAGGCGGCCCAGGATGGAGAACGCTTGCCTCAACTTCCGCCGCATGCGTTTTCGATCTCGCTGGCTGGAGAAGCGGCCAACGCCAAGCTCTTGGACATGATTGATGAATTAGGAGCCAATCTGCAGTTTGAAGACTTGCAAGGGATCAACCGCTCGCTCCTGCATCCCGACTCTTCTGCGCCAGGTGCTGATGCTCGATTCCGCCCGACAGATGACCGGGGTCACGAAGCTCTCCGAAAATTGAAAGCCGGGGCCAAGAACGATGAGGTCGTCGAACTCGTTCGAGGTGACCAGAACGAGTACCAGTATTATCGAGCACTCCGAGCAACGGATTCATGTATCCGTTGCCACAAGCGAATCGACGCCAACGGCAACGAAACACCGCGAGAGATCGGTGAGTTCTTGGGAGCCGCCAAGATCACGCTTCCTTTGAACCGTGTGCAAGCCTCATTGCATAACACCAACGCGTTCGTGATTTCTGCCGAGATGCTGAAGGTGGTGCTGGCAATCGTTTCGATCTACTTGGTGTTGCGCTACGTCGTGACGAAACCGGTCATGCACCTGAAGAAGGTGAGCGACGCGATCGCTCACGGCAAGCTCGATATGCGCGCCGACATTCGATCGGGCGACGAATTCGAGGAACTCAGCCACGCGTTTAATCGAATGCTGCGGCACTTGGTCACCGTGCAAGAAGAGCTGCGCAGCGTCAACGCGGACCTCGACGGCAAAGTGGATGAACTCGCTCGCGTGAACTTGCGACTGTACGAACTCAACAATCTCAAGAACGAGTTCCTCGCCACAATGAGCCACGAGCTCCGCACGCCGCTCAACAGCATCTTGGGGTTCAGCGACGTACTGCAAACAGCAGACAACCTGTCCGACAAACAGCGGCGGTATGTCACCAACATTCAATCATCGGGCCGCAACCTGATGACGTTGATCAACGATGTGCTCGATCTGGCCAAGATCGAAAGCGGCAAGATGGAACTGCATCTCGTCGAGTTCTCGCTGTCCGACATGATCGAACGACAGGCGGGAGCAATGGCTCCGCTCGCAGAAAAGAAAAACATCGACCTCTCTTGGAACATCGAGGCTGACGTCCCAGTGCTGTTTCAAGACGTCGGCAAGCTGCAACAAATCGTCAACAACTTGCTCTCCAACGCTGTTAAGTTTACTCCCGAAGGAGGTCGCGTCCGCGTCCGAGCCGGCCTGCGAGACGAACAGCGTTTCTTCATCGAGGTCGAAGACACGGGAGTTGGTATTCCTCTCGAAGAGCAAGAACGCATCTTCGAAAAGTTCCGCCAAGGCCGACAGCAACCGGGCCAAGAACACGCTCTCACTCGCGAGTTCGAAGGAACCGGCCTCGGCCTTTCCATCGTGAAAGAACTGTGCAAACTCCTCGAAGGGGAAGTGACGCTCATCAGCGAGTTCGGCAAAGGAAGCACCTTCACGATCGTCATGCCAGTCCGCTGCGAACCGAAGCTGCCAGCGCTCGAAGCAAGTTAGGAACAATGCCGCAATAACTTCCTGACAGACCATCACACTAGAAGTGGTTTCAAAACTAACCCGAAGCGTGAGTTTTGAAGTTGCGCATTTGCGGTTCAACCCGGAGGGTTCACAGCGATTAGCCGGTGGTTGAGCAAAGCGACACCACCGGAAACACGGAATTGTTGAAATCGCAT
>CAIJTL010001254.1 GCA_903823545.1 uncultured Planctomycetaceae bacterium | reverse complement strand
CGGCTGTCCTTCCGAGAGCATCATCGGGCGTCCGTCTGTCATGTGATATGTCGTTCCGCGAGCATCGTAGCCTAGCGCCGTGAAGACTGTCGCATGAATGTCTGCCGGAGTAATTGGTCGAGTCTTCGGGACCGCTCCGATCTTGTCAGATTCACCGATGACCTGACCACCTCGAATGCCGCCACCTGCCAAGACCATCGAATAACACTGCGGCCAATGATCGCGACCAGCTTCTGCATTGATGATGGGCGTGCGACCGAAGTCTCCCATCCAGATCACAAGCGTTGAATCGAGCAGGCCTCGTTCGACGAGGTCATCAAGCAACGTCGCGAACGCCTTCTCCATCGGGGGAACGAGAGCCTTTTCCAAGCGGTTGAAATTGTCCTTGTGAGTGTCCCAGATAATGCTCTGCCCATTGACCGTCGTGACAAAACGAACGCCCGATTCAATCAACCGCCTCGCCAGCAAATGCGATTGCCCCCACGTGTGCCGACCGTATCGCTCGCGAACTTCAGCGGGCTCACGAGTGAGATCGAATGCTTCACGCACGGCAGCAGAGCCAACCAGTGACATGGCCTTCGATTGATTCACGTCAAAAGCCGCTGAACCGCTCGCAGCAATCGGCTGGCAATGATCATTCAACTGACCGAGCAACGATCGACGATCTTCGCGTCGCTGCGAGTCGATCCCCACGAGTTCCCCAAGATTCGGCACGCTGAAGTTCGCAGCGTTCGGATCGGCATTAAGCACGAACGGATCGTGACTTGAACCAAGGCAGCCGCCGTATTGACCCGGCGTCAAATAAACCGTGCTGTCACAATGCGGCGCGGGAGTGATCACATAAGGTGGCAACGCACCGCTGTAACCGTCGCGTCGAGCGAGCCAACCCGTCAACGTGCCAAAGCTGGGGACGTCGTTACGACTTGGGTTGATCAGCGTGCTATCCATCGGATAAGGCCGACCGACGATCGACCAATACATTCCCGAGTTGTGCCCGCCGTGTGTGTGATGCACGCTCCGCACAATTGAAAACCGGTGAGCGTGTTTCGCCAGTCGCGGCAACAACTCCGAAATCTCAATCCCTGGAACCGATGTCGCGATCGGCTTGTATGGCCCGCGAACGGTATCTGTCGCGTGAGGCTTCAAGTCCCACAAATCGATGTGACTCGGCGCACCACAATTGAAAATGAGAATGACCGACTTGGCTTTACTGTTGGTGGCCGCGACCACTTGCCGCGCCAACGAATTCGCCCAAAGCAGACCAAGCCCACCCAATCCGCTACGGGACAGGAACTGTCGGCGATCATGTGAGGTCGATGGCATAGTGAGTTCCCGTGACAATCAAAATAGCTCACGAATCGGTTGGCCGCCGTCAGAGTATTCCACTGGCAGGCCGTCGGCTTTGTGGAGGCGTTGATCGGTATCGATGCCGAGCTTTCGATAAATCGTTTCTGCGTAGTCATACGGTGTGTAGCGATTGTCGATGACGTCGCCGCCATCAACGTTGGTCGCACCGATGACTTGCCCGCCTCGCACCCCCGCTCCGGCGAAGGCAATCGACATCGCTCGCGCCCAATGATCGCGACCAGCCCATTTGTTGATATGCGGTGTGCGGCCCATTTCGGTAATGAAGCAGACCAGCGTCTCGTCGAGCAAACCGCGATCGCGCATGTCCCCCAATAATGCGCTGAGCGAGCGATCGAGGCTCGGCATCATCACCGGATGTGGCATCCCATATCGCTCGGAGTTGCTCATCGCCTGAGGCCCACCGCACGGACCGTTGTTGTAGATCCCTTCGTGATGATCCCAATTCAGGAAGACACCGTTTGGCTCGCCATATCCTGGTCGGTTCACGTGAGCCTGTGGTTGGATCACAGTCACCGTTACGAATCGAACGCCCGCTTCGATCAGCTTGCGACCGAGCAGATAGCAACATCCTCGATGATCGCGGCCATACCGATCTTGTGTGCGATCATTTTCCGTTGCGAGGTCGAACGCCGATTGCACTCGCGAACTGGTTAGCAAGTCGAAGGCGTTCTCATAGGAGCGTCGCAGCAATTGCGATGATTCCGCTTTCGCGAGCGTCGTTTGATCAAGCCCGGCGAGCAACTGCCGACGCGAATCAAACCGCTGACGATTGAGATCGGCGAGTGGCTGCACCGCGCGAACATTCCAGTCTGGTGCAGCGACATTTTCACCGAGGCTCTTCGTTCCCAGCTTCCACGGCGAACGACTGGCCGACAAGAACCCGGTCGTGGAAATGTGATTCGGCATATTCGCGCCGGGACAGAAGATGTATCCCGGCAACTGAGGGCAATCAGTCCCGAGCGTTTCGGTCACGACTGAGCCGATATCCGGAAAGGCTTTCGCCT
>CAIJTL010001253.1 GCA_903823545.1 uncultured Planctomycetaceae bacterium | reverse complement strand
TTCAGCGGCAGATATCGCTGTCGCAGCTCAACGCGTCGTCCCGCATCCTCTCGTATGAGTGAGACTGATTGGTTGAGCAACTTCGTCTGAAATTCAACGATGTTGTCTCGAATGCGGCCAATTGTCGCGAGGAATTCTTTGTCAGCGGATGCGAATGCCTGATCGAATTCTGCCGTAGTCACTCGCATTGTTTCAGGAGTTAGTTCCTTGCGATCGAGCTTGCGAGAGTATTCCAGCATCGTCGCCACGCCACCGTTGCGGACTTCTCCGCAAATGCGTTCGACAACTTGTTGCGGAGTGAGCGGTTCGCCAAAGAGCGAAATCGTCCGCTGACGCCCGGCTTCGGAAGTCACATCTCCTCGCGGCGAAAGTTTTTGACGCAACGTTTCAAACAGCCGCTCGGCACTTTCCTTTGTGCAATCGATCGTCGTGATGTTGAGTGAACTCGAACTCATTTAAAAACAGTCCTTTGGATGACTAAGGTCTTCTGGTGAGCGGGGCGTCCGCCCATCAATGCTCACGTTGATCATTCGGAATTCGGTGCTGGTTTCGTTCGATTGAGGATCGTATCCATCAAACGGAGATAGCTGGGCAGAAGCCGCCCCGTTCCATTTTTTAATGAGTCTCTGCGTCATTTGCCGCCAAGCCGCGAAAGAATCCTCGCCGCATGGGGTTGTCTCGTGACGTGAACTCTTCGCCGGGCGATGGCGGAGTCGTCAAGCACATCGCGACTTCATGGAACTTCGCATCGAGATCGTCGGCCATAAAGACCAACAGCGCTTCGGGAGTATGCGGTGCAATCGGAGAGCCCCATTCGGGCAGGTTCTGATGGGCCACGATGATGTGCTCCAACCGCAGCAACGTTTCCGGAATGAAATCAGGAATCTCGCGAGCCTTGTCTCGCACGATATCCCGGCCCATCAAAATGTGTCCGATGAGCTTTCCTTCGGCCGTATAGGTCGAACCTTGTGGCTGATATTTCAATTCGCGGAGCTTACCGATGTCATGCAAGATCGCACCGGCAATCACGAGCGACTTGCTGAGCGGCGGTTGCATGTCTGGGTAATAGTCGGCGTACTTGTCGGCAAAAAAGACAGCCGTCCGAGTGACCGACAGCACGTGTTCCAAAAAGCCGCCGGTAAAGGCGTGATGATTTCTCGAAGCGGCGGCGATCTGGCAAATCGCTTCTTGGTTTTCCATCAACAGCTCGATGACCAGTCGACGCAAAGGGGCTTCGGTAATTTGTTGAGTCGCGATGCTGAGCAATTCCGAGAACATGTCGCTGACATCGAAGCGAGTCGCCGGGACGAGATCACCAGTGCGAAAGCCTTGACCCTCATCGCCCGGTTCGACCGGACGAATCTTTTCGAGTTCAAATTGCGGCCCGTAATCGGATTCCGTGAAGCGACCGCGTACTTTGTAGAACAACCCCGATTGCCATTTTGCTTCGCACTCCAGGAACAACGCGGCGTCGTGCCAAATCATCGTTGTCACCGACCGCTTCGAGTCGCGAAACGAAACTCGAAAGTACGGTCGCCCGTCCCGTGTCTTGCTCCGCTCTTTATTCGAAAGCAACACGAAGCAATCTCCCGATTGCCCCGGCTGGAATTCACAAAGGCGAACGACGCGATGCTCAAGAGGAAGAGATGGCTGATCGGCGGGCATTGATTGATCTCGATAAGCAGGAGGCCACGCGCCTCACGAACCCGAAGCGCGAGCGAGGGCGAACTCCCCGCGAGACATTACTGCATCTCATTCGCTGGCGAACTCGTTGCGTTTTGAAGCATCCGCCCTCGCTCACGCTTCGGGTTAGTGAGGCGAGCTAAAATTGGTGCGGCCAATGTACCAACTTGGCCAGAGATGTCAGGTGACACGCTTGCGGAGCCGTTACGGAGTTGCTGTTGTACGCCCTCAACCGGCTCTCTCCACTTTTTGAGGAACTCACCATGAAGATCATTCGATACCGCGATTCGGCAGGACAAACTCATTACGGCAAGCAACACGCAGACGGTTCGGCCACACGACTGAGTGGCGACGTTTTCAATTCGCCCAGCGATACCGGTGACAAAGCCGACATCGCCAAGTTGCTCTCTCCCATCGTTCCCGCCGACATTATGTGCATCGGATTGAACTATCGAAAGCACGCAGAAGAAGGTGACAAACCGATTCCGGATTATCCGGTCCTGTTCATGAAAAACAGCGGCACGCTGAACAATCCTGGCGACCCAATTGTGTTGCCTCGGCATCTGCGAAGCGATCAAGTTGACTACGAATGCGAATTGGCAGTTGTGATTGGCAAGCCGTGCTTGAACGTCTCGAGGGCCGATGCACTGAAGTATGTCCTCGGCTACACGTGCGCGAATGACGTGAGTGCTCGCGATTGGCAAATCAAGAAAGGTGGCGGTCAGTGGTGCCGAGGCAAAACGTTCGCGACGTTCTGTCCGCTCGGACCGAGCATCGTCACAACTGACGAGATTCCCAATCCGAACGCCTTGCAGATCAAGACCGTGCTCAACGGCCAAACGATGCAGGACTGGAACACCGACGACATGATCTTCGATGTCCCCACCCTCATCGAATTCCTTAGCGGCAGCACACTGTTGCTCCCCGGAACCGTCATCCTCACCGGCACCCCACACGGCGTCGGCGGAGCCCGCAAGCCTCCCGTCTTCTTGAAGAACGGCGACACCGTCACGATTGAAATCGAAAAGATCGGTGCGCTAACAAATCCGGTGAAGGATGAAGTCGGGTAAGCGAACCAGTCAACTACACCCCGAGCCGTTTGAGTGTGATGGTCGCGATCATTGCTCGACATTAAGACGTCATTGCAGCAGTCCAGTCGAGAACTAAAACCGCTCTTAAATTCGCTCCTCTCATCTTGGTGCCTTCGTGACTTTGTGGTTTCAAAGATCTGATTACACCACTAAGGCACCAAGATGAACCTTACGGATTACTAGCTTCAACGGGGCCTTCATCATTGGAGTGCAAATTGCGGACGCTCATCTTCTACGTGGTTGTAGTCGCAACAACACAAAGTGCGTTTGCCTTTGACCCACCGCGCGGTTATTCGATTCCGTTGATTGACCTAGCCAGCGACACTT
>CAIJTL010001252.1 GCA_903823545.1 uncultured Planctomycetaceae bacterium | reverse complement strand
TCGCCTGCTTTGTGTCTCCAACACAAAAGAACGACGGTGGTGCCTCATCTTCGCCAAACAATGAACGTTGGGCGGCCGACTTCGCCCGACGTTGTTTGGCAAGTACTTGTTCGGCGAACGGTCGCAAGACATGCCATTGCAATGGAGAGGTGTCCTGGAACTCGTCCAGCAACAGATGCGACAGTCTCGAATCCATACGAAACGCGAGTCGAGAGAGCGATTCTTCGTCACCATTACCGTCCGATTTGACCTTCGCGTTTGCTGACCCTGTCAGCGTTTTAATCGACGACTCGCGACGACCGGCCAACGCACGAGCGACATCACTGAAGCCGCAGCCACCATGCTTGCGCTGCAACTCGCGAAACTCTCGATCAAACCGATCGAGTAGCTCACGTGTCGCAACTGTCTGTTGAGCCAACCGATGCAGTGCAATCGCTGAGACTTGAGCAAGAACCACGTCGTAGATGTGCCGCACATCGACATCAAGTTCTTTACGGTTGTAAGTCGTCTCACCCACGACCAATTTCGCGAGTATTCCTTTCTTGAGCATTTCCTCCCACTGCTCTCGATCGGCAAAGTCACGATCTGCTGCGACCGCCTTTTGCAAACCCTTGTCCGCTCGCTCGGCCAATTCGGTCAACTCGTTTTGAGTTCGCCGCAAATCTTCATGGGATGGCATCGGCGGACACGGTATTCGTTGCCAAGCCTCTGGTGTTGTTTCAATTGCGATCTCGTGGCACGCGTTGACATTGTCCAAAATGAGTTCATTCACACTTCGAGCGGCAGCCCCTTTTGTCAGCAGTCGCAACAGCTTGACGAGATCATTGTCAGCGTCAGATTCCAACAGCGACTCAATCGCGTCGCTCTTTAATCGAGTTGCTTCGAGGTCATCGAGAATTCGCCAGCCCGGTGGCAGGCCGAGCTCCAATGAATAGCTCGTTGCCAGTTTCGCAAAGAAGCTATCAAGCGTCCCGACTTGCAAACGATGCAGCCGCTGCGTCACTTGAGTGAGCAACTCGACGCATCGCGGTTGACGTAATTCCGGCGCGTTGATCGCAGTTGCTAACGTCCTACATTCGCCAGCATCGTTCGCCGCGCGAGCCAGCGTCAGCAAAATCCTTTCGAGAATTTCCCCCGCCGCTTTGCGTGTGAATGTCGCCGCCAAAATTCCTTCCGGAGGAACACCCGATGCAAGCAGGCTGATGAACCGATTCGTCAATTGATACGTCTTGCCGGTCCCCGCCGACGCGCGTATAACAAGATCAGGCAGAGACTCTGGCATTTCGAATCCTAAAAATAAACAAACGGTGAACCGGGCGGCGCCAGCCCGGCGGCTAATTCATAACTCACCATCTGTGTGAGTCACCACACTAGCGTCTACGAATCTGACTCATTCGTTGCAGGGCCGCTGGCTCCCATTCATCACTCTTGGCCGCGAAGAAGCTGACTGCGACTTGGAATGTCCCATCGAAGCCAGCCGGCATCGTTTTGTCGGTGAAGCTCATGAGTCTCAGCTTGCGATACACGCCTGGCGCATCGGTGAACTGCAACCAGACATCTTCCATCGCCGGTCGTTGCACGACGTACAAGATAGCTCCCTGTTGAGCTTGTGGATTGTAGACCGCCATCCAACGGGCCGTTATTTCGAGTCCCTCAGACGGCTTTGCGTTTTCGGTTGAAAACGTCCCTCGCTTTTGAACTCCTTTGTCGTCGCCAAAGAGATACTCGGTCATCCGCGGCGACCACGCATACATGAGTGGGTAAGTTACCTTCAGATCGACTGCGGAGTTCGTTTTCATACGGACGGACTCCGTCAGCACACCATTCTCGAGAGTGACGCTTGAGCTGAGTTGCACTGCTCGGATCGTTGACTCACGAGTCATGCGGAACGACTTGCCGCTCAAGTTCATCGTCGGGGTGCTCTCTGAAATCGGACGTTGGTCGAGTTCAAACTGCACGAGCGAGACTTGTTCCTTCTCGACTTCACCCGGCTTGCCGGGAACATCCAAGAAATGAGCTGAGCCTAAAAAACCGACATCTTTGATGTTGATCACAGAGCCATACGCGCTGTCCTGAACCGCAATCTCAGAACCTCGATAATCAACGCCGCTCAGCGTCCACAGCTTCGGCCCATCAATGCGGATCAGGACATCGCCCACTGTCACCGTCAGTTTTTCTGGCCGTATGTTTTGAGCCGCTGCTTGATTCGTCTGAAGCCTACCGCTCTGCGTTGTCTTTTGATTCAGTCCATCGGCGGATTGCCCATTCGTAATCGGTGCCTGAGAAACTTGAGCACTGACGTCGCTTGCCGATGTGGCAACCACGAGCAAGATCGACCAAGTTGCCAAAGCGATGTGTC
>CAIJTL010001251.1 GCA_903823545.1 uncultured Planctomycetaceae bacterium | reverse complement strand
GCCGTTCATCTGGGCTCCGGCGCCCTTCTGGAAGTCGGCATAGAGAGACGGATCCATGCCCCCGAAAAGCGTCGCGGTGACAGTGGCGCGGCCAAACTTGCCATGCTCAACCGCATCCACCCAAGCCGGCATCCAGCGACTGCGGATGAAGACCTTGTGCGTCTCGGTCTGGAATAGCGCCGCGTTTTGAATGGCGGCGTCGTCCAGCCAAATGTCCGAGATGTGAAACTGCGTGAAAGCACCACTCAGCCCATCCCCCGGCGCCGGCTTCCAGGTGATTCCGAGTTGGACGGCCTGCCCTTCGAGCGACTTCTTACCGCTGGAAGGCCACGCTTTTTCTGCGACCAAATTCGCGACTCGAAGTCGCTCGCGACCACGCCAGATGCGAGTGGCGGCGTCGAACGTCAACTCTTCCTCTTTCGAGTCGCCCGTTTCGGCAGACCTCGGCTTGCGACTCGCAATGATCTTTCCCGCGTTGTTCTGCAGAGTCACCTCTTTGAGCTTCCAAACCATGCCCTCGCGCAGGCAGTAGCTGGGCTCGTCCTCAAGCAGTAGCACATGGTTTTCAGCGGGAGCGGTGCCGGTGCCACGATAATGCCCCACGTCCTTGTCCTTGTTGTTCACCGGCAGGACCGGCACCGCCGAGGTCTTAGGCTCCGGCGGAAGGAAAGCCCGGACATGCATCACCGTGCCGAGCGGAATGTCCCGCAGATCCGCCGGCGCTCCCTGATACCTCACGACGCCATAAGGCAGCATCGCAAAAGGCTGAGGATCGTTGCGGTAGAACTTCCCTGTCCCTTCCACACGAATGCTGCCACGGCGGTTGGGATGGTCCACGAAGACGAGTTCTCCGCGATAGGAGTGAGCTTTTTCCAACGGGGGAAACTTGCCTGCCTCGGGACGGAAGGGTTCGTCGGCGGCGATTGCAACGGACGCGAATAGAAGGAGCGTGAGGCGGAGAAACAGGCGGCAGAACTGAGTTGCCGACGGGGGATTAAGATTAAGATTAAGATTAAGATTAAGAAGGAAATGCATATTACACATCGCGATCCGGTGAATTAGAGCGAATGAGACCGACCAGCATTGACAACTTCAAATAGCATCGCCTTGCCAATTTCAGCCGTCTCCGGCTTCATCTTTCTCTTAGCAACCAGGACATCTAAAGCGGCCGCGCACTCCAGCGCAGAACCTCGGGCGGTATCAAAAAACTTACAGCGATCCTTCGGCGTCGATTTCCCATTTCCTTCCGCGATATTCAACGGCACTGACGTTGATGCTCGATCGAGCTGATCATGAGCCGCGACGGATTTGGGGATTGTCTCCAGCACATCGGAAGCCCAAGCAACGAACCGAATTGACTGCTGGTAGACAGTCAATTTCTCATGGTCAAATCGCTTCACAGAGGCCCGCTCCCCCAAAAGTGTCTTTTCCCCAGTTCTTAATCTTAATCTTAATCCTCTTCCGCCCCCGCTCAGCCCCGCCGGTTGGGATTAAGAGTAAGATTAAGATTAAGATTGAAAATGCCAGAGGCGTATTACAGCTCGATTGCCTTGTTGCTATCGCCAAACTTGTCCGTCTCGACTCCCATCCTCTGAGCCATCAAGAGCAGTAAGTTGCTCATATGAGCGTTCGCGTTCGCGGGGCGGCTGCAGAGCGAGTAGTGCTCGCCGGGTTTATCGAGTTGATACCCCTTGAAGTGACCCTGATTGAAGTCGAG
>CAIJTL010001250.1 GCA_903823545.1 uncultured Planctomycetaceae bacterium | reverse complement strand
TCTCGACCGATTTCTGCGGCTGTCCAGGGCACATTTAGGTTCTCGTCGCGCATCGCGTATTCGTTCACGCGCACTTCGATGATGAGTTTTTTCATGTTTCGCTCAAGTGTCCTAGGTGCGAGTCATCACAACAAAGACGGGTGCGGGACCGTCCTCTTTGTTGGACAGACGCCTAACTTGCTGACCAAACGTTGCGACCGGCACAGACAACTCCTCCATGCGTTTTAAATAAACGGGGTTTAGTTCAGACAGTCCGTGTAGCGTGGCAAAAGACGGAAGATTATTTTGCTGTTCGCCAGAAGATGTTTTAGTTGAGCGCTTCTTACTCATAGTGTTGGCCTCCGATTGCGCCATGGGGTTGCAGCCTCATAGGCACCAGCGATTTGTAGAATCGTTGCTTCATCACCGCGGTTACCAATGATTTGCCAATTTAGAGGCAAGCCTTTTGCGAAGCCATTGCATTGCACTAAGGCGGGGTGTCCCGAGAGATTAAAAGGGGTCAGCATCGTCTCGACAGTGAAGGCCGTCATCTCGGGCTCAACACCTAGTTTTGGCGGTAAATGTAATGTGCCAAAGGTTACTAAGGCGTCGTAGCCGCGTAGCAGCGTGTCCAGACTCGTAGCGATTGCTCGTCTCAAGCGCTGTGCTGCGAGATAGTCCACTGCTCGGACGAGCGAGCCGGCCAAGAGCTTATCTCGTAAGGCAAACCCCATCTGATCAGCATGATGTTTGAGTTCATCCTCATGGATCGCGGCACTTTCTGCGGGTCCGATCATTCGGGATGCCGCAAAGCATTCTGCCGCTGGAATGGGAAGCTTGACATACGTGAGGCGTGCGCCAAGCTTTTCAAGAACCTCTAGTGCTTTGTGGAGCCCGTCTTGTAACGGTCGGTCTGCTTGTGGAAAGCCGGGACCCGGATCGTCAACGACGGCAATCCGTAAACCTGAAATCGGCATGCCCACGCTACGTGACAACGAGCGTTGAGGCAAAGCGTTTGCTGCGGGCGGCCCCAGCAAGGTATCAAGAATCATCGCGCAGTCTTGAACCGTCCAGGCGAAGGGGCCGGGCGTGTCAAGAGACCAGCAGTTCGGAAGAATCCCCTGGGTCGAGAGACGCCCGGGCGTGGTGATCATCCCCACTGCACCACAGGCAGCGGCCGGCAGTCGCACCGACCCGGTTGTGTCGGAACCCAGCGCAAAAAGAGTTGTGCCTGCAGCGACCCCGGCGCCTGCGCCAGTCGACGAGCCACCCGTAAATCTTTCTACATCCCAAGGGTTGCGGGCCGGCGGAAAAGGTAGATCGAAGTATTCGCCTCCGTTCCCTGTCCCAAACTCCCACGTGGCCAACTTACCAATCAACACTGCGCCTGCGGCTTTAAGGTTAGCGACAAGCGGTGCATCAACCTCCGGTGTGTACCCTAAGCGCAACCGAGAGCCGGCCGTCGCAGGCAATCCGGCTACGTCGTAATTATCTTTTACTGCGAACGGAATCCCATGAAGTGGGCCCTTCCAAATACCATTTCGCAGTTCACTTTCTGCACGTTTTGCAGCGTTGCGTGCTGGTTCGGCCGCAACACAAATATAAGAGTGAATCTTGCTGTCTACTTCAGCGATGCGATCAAGATAGGCTTCAAGCAACTCGACAGGCGACAAACTAGCCGCTTGTATACGAGCGGACGCCTCAGCTAGCGTAATTTTCCATAAATCTTTGGAAGAGGCAG
>CAIJTL010001249.1 GCA_903823545.1 uncultured Planctomycetaceae bacterium | reverse complement strand
GATTCCGACGGTTAGGAATCAGGGCTGGCCGCGCAATCCCGTGGACAACTTCGTACTCGCCCGGCTCGAACACGAAAAAATCGAACCCTCGTCCGAAGCCGATCCCATCACGTTGCTGCGCCGGCTCAGTTTCGATCTGCTCGGGCTGCCGCCGACTCAGGATGAGGTCGATGAGTTTGTCGCCGACACAAACGAAGAGGCTTATGAACGACTCGTCGAGCGATACCTCGCGTCGCCGAATTATGGCGAACGTTGGGGACGATACTGGCTTGATCTGGCGCGATACGCGGACGTCTTGGAACAGTGGCGCACCGAACCGGCGAAGGCGTGGCTTTATCGGGACTGGGTTGTGAAGGCGTTCAACGAGGATCTGCCTTATGACGAGTTCGTCCGCAAGCAGTTGGCCGCCGACTTGCTCGAAGGGTTTCAACCACCCGACTCGGCGGCGCTCGGTTTCTTGGGATTGAGTCCCTCGTATTGGAAGGAATTGAAGCTCGACCAGAACGTCATCAAGCAAGTTGTCGCCGAAGAGTGGGAGGAGCGCATCGAAGCAGTCGGAGCGACGTTTCTTGGGCTGACAGTCGCGTGTGCTCGCTGTCACGATCACAAGTTCGACCCGATCACGCAGCACGACTACTACGGTTTGGCCGGCGTGCTCGCGAGCATCAAACTGGAAGAGCGACCGATCATCGCCAGCGATTTGGCGAAAGCCGCATCGGAAGCGCGGGCCAAGATCAAAGAGCTCCAAGATCAGATCAAAAAGCTGGAGGTCGATGCGAACAAACCAGAGAAAATTAAACCCGTGGGGGACGCATCCCGCGTCCCTGATGCTTCGCCGACGCGAGACGCGTCGGCCACGATCCAGCAGCTTCGGGGCCAAATTGAAGAGCTGCGCAAGACTCCGCAGCTCGAAACTCCTGCTGCGTTCGCGGTGACGGAAGCAAGCTTGCTGGTCTTGCCCGATGGACCGAACCGCACGAAGCTCGAATACAAACCGAACGAACCGCAAAACGTTCCGATGCAAATTCGCGGCAACGCCGCAAACCCCGGCAGCATCGTGCCACGTCGGTTTATGTCTGTGTTGTCCCCTGCGGAACCGACTCCATTTCAAAAAGGGAGCGGACGACTCGAACTGGCGAACGCGATCGTCACTGATGCCGCACCGCTCGTTGCACGAGTCATTGTCAATCGCATTTGGGCTGCTCACTTCGGACGCGGACTCGTGACGACGCCGAGCAACTTTGGCACTCAAGGTGAGAAGCCGTCGCATCCCGAATTGCTCGATGACCTCGCGGCGAGATTCATACAGCATGGCTGGTCGCTGAAGTGGTTGCATCGAGAACTCGTACTGTCCGCCACATATCGTCAGAGTTCAGCACACGGAACCGATCCTTCCGCTCTCCGTCCTCAGCCCTCCGCTGCCCCAAGTGATCCCGACAACATTTGGCTGGCTCGTATGCCGGTCAGGAAGCTCGACGTCGAAGCGTGGCGCGATGCAATGTTGGTCGTGACCGGTGAATTGGATCGATCGTTGGGGGGCGATGACCGGGAATTGGGAGATGCGACTCATCGTCGACGCACAATTTATGGCACGATTCGACGTCGCGAATTGTCGGACATTCTGCGGTTGCACGACTTCCCTGATCCGGTGGCTCACAGCGGTTCGCGGACACCAACGACAACTCCTTTGCAACAACTCTTTGTTCTGAACAGCTCACTCATGCAATCGCGAGCGGAAGCGTTGTCACGGCGAATTCGCTCCGAAGGTTCCAACGATGTGACTGAGCAAGTTCGTTTGGCTCACCGCTTGTTATTCACTCGCGAGCCGACAACGGATGAGACAAACCTTGGAGTTGAGTTTCTCAAAGCCTCGCAAGCGGACGGGGGTTCGCTGGAAGTGGCTTGGCGACAGTATGTGCAAGCATTATTGGCGAGCAACGAGTTTCAGTTCATCGAGTAGTTTTCGGACGCGATAGTCACTGCATCCGCTCACGCACAATGTGCTCAAGTTGATCGAGGACCGCTTCGGGCGTGAGACCGGATGTGTCGATACGAATGGCGTCTTCGGCGGCTCGAAGTGGGTCAATGACACGTGTTTTATCGCGGTCGTCTCGTTCCCGAATCTGCTGCAAGATTTCGTCGAGCGGGACGTCGTGCTCATGCTTCTCGCGTAACTCACGCTGCCTGCGAAACGCTCGCTCTTCCGGAGCCGCAGTCACGTAGAACTTGCACTCGGCATGGGGAAAGACTGCGGTCCCTTGGTCGCGACCTTCAGTGACAATGTTGCGACCTTCAGCAAACTCGCGTTGCCGTGCGGCGAGCTCGCGGCGAACTCCGGGATTTGACGCGACAATCGAACTTCCTTGAGCCGCTTTTGGCGTCCGAATCTCAGAAGTCACATCATGGCCATCGACGAAGACGTGATGCAGTTCGAGTCGCAATGTCATTGCCGCAGCGCAGGTGGCGACAGCATTCACGTCATGCAGGTCAATCGACTCACGCAAACAACGCCACGCGACCGCTCGATACATCGCACCGGTGTCGAGAAACTCAAACTGCAAGCGCGCCGCCAACCCACGAGCGGCAGTGCTCTTCCCCGATCCAGCAGGTCCGTCGATCGTCACAATCATGAAGCACTCATCAAATCAATTAAGGAATTGTTTAGCCCACGGAACACACTGAAGGACACGGAAGAAGAAATAGACTGGAGGTGTCCTTTTCAAAGTCAATTGCTCAAGAAGTCGCAAATCAGAGTTCCTATTCCTTCCGTGTTTTTCGTGTGTTCCGTGGGCAACACAACACACCACAAACTCGTGAGTTTCCGATTAGTTTGCGGACTCACCAACTCCGTCTGGATTTTCAGGAACAGTGACGGGCGGGGGATCAAATCGCAATTCCAGGTCAGTAATCTCGAACGCTGATAAATCCAGTCGGACGATGTCGCCGTCGATTGTCGGCTTGCCCATCGTGCGACCGGTGAAGTCGCGTTGTCTGACAAACAACGGAGTGCGGAAACAACGCAGGGCTACGGTTTGTCGTCGGCCTTCCGTTTCTTGGAGACGAACGGCGAAACCATTGCCCGAAGGAGCGTCAGTGGAATCGGTCACCTCCCAAGAGGCGAGGCCGCTACGAGGTTCATCCATCAGGGCGCTCAGTCGCGTGAGTTGCACATCGGGTGCGTCAACATGTAGGAACCATCCCGTCGAACCGCAGCGTGGCGGTCCAGATTCTGTGGGGATCACAATGGCGGGCGTAGTCGCGTCGAGTGCCGCTTGCAGCGGATAAGGTTGCTCGAAACCGATGGAAAAGCGAAAGCGCCGACGGCGTTCGCCCTCAACGATCAAGAGCGAATCGCACATTCGTCGTCCCGTCGTTCGATGGAACGGCAGACCATGCGTGAGAATCGTTGTGCGTGTGTCAACGTCTGCGATTTCGATGTAATGCGGACTTTCAAATCGCTCGTGGCCGATCGGTTGAGCCGCACCGAGAACCGATCGCGTTAAGACGGCTGTGCTGTCGAGCCACGCCCAACGAACTCCGAAATAGTTTGACCACGGATCGCCATCGGGCATCTTGACCGCGTCGAGTTCAATGTGGATGTCGACCATCTTTCGCCCCCGCCACAAGCGGTATGTCTGCCGAAAAGTAGCCATGACGGCGTTCGTTTTCTGGTCGATGATCTCGCCGTGAGTTTGAACTTCACCGAGATGTGGTCCGCGACTGATGACTTCAACACCGAGGCATCGGACGTCCGAGTAAAACGTCTTTTCTTCAAACTCGCGTTCGCCGTCCGTGACCGTCACCGTTCGTTCGCGAGGAAACCGATAGGCCAATTGTTGGCTCAAGCGGTTCGGTTTTCGGCCATACTCTTTGACGCGCTGAATACCGCCTGTTTCCGGGCTGATGTGAACTTCGAAGAACTCGTTTCGCAACACATTGTCTTCAACGAGCGGCGTCTTGAGTTCGTGCTGCTCTTTCTTATTCGGACTTGTTCCGACTGTTGTAGTAGGTAGCCACGCAAATCCGCAGCCAGGGACTTCGACCAACGCAGAATTGTTTGAACCGTCGGTGTAGATCCCTTTGATCGCACCGCCGGTTCCTGCCAGATGAACGCCAGCAGGAATCGTGATCGGCACTCGCCGTGTGAAAGAAAGCGGATTGACGATCAACCATC
>CAIJTL010001248.1 GCA_903823545.1 uncultured Planctomycetaceae bacterium | reverse complement strand
TGCCGCAAAAGCGCTTGTTGCGAGAATGCAAAAGCAGGAACTGAAAGACGGTTTCGCACTCCGGGATATCTACCGAAATGGATGGGCGGGACTTGGAACGAAAGAAGACGCCGAACGAGCCGTCAATCTGCTGGTCGATTTTGACTGGCTCATGGTCTGTGACGTGCCAACGTCCACTCGTCCTGCGAAGCAGTATTTCGTGAATCCCCGCGCAAATTTGCGCGGATAACGACCATCAACTGACAAAACCGACAGATTCGAGATTCGTCAGTTTTGTCAGTTCGTTGTCTGGATGATATCCAAAAACTGGAAGACGGACGCCCAAGATTCTGCCGAACAGCGGTTGACGCGATGTCAACCGCTCGGCAGACTGTCCGGCCATGTCCAAGTCTTCCTCATTGTTCAGCGAACAACTCCGAGAAGTTATCCGCGAATGTGGCATTATGCCTGCGGATATCGCTCGTCAGACAGGCATCGACAAGAGCACTCTCAGCCGGTTTCTCTCCGGTGAACGTGGCTTGCCAATGGCCACGATTGATTCTCTTTCTGAATTCCTACACATCGAAGTCCGATTGATCGGACCAGACAAACGAAAGAAGACTTAGACATGGCCAGCGTCACCAAAATGGGCAAAGGGAAACAACCACCAAGAGCGATCGACTTCGTGGATGACACGGACGGTGGCAAGCGGAAGCGAATTCGGATTGGCGTGACCTCGCACGACTTCGCGGAAGAAGTTTGCCGCCGAGTGGAGCAACTGCTTTCGGCGAAACTGCTCAATCAAGGAATCAGTCCGGCAACGGCAGAATGGTTGGCGGGGGTGTCCGACACACTTCACGAGCGCATTGCTCAGAAGGGGCTTTGCCAATCACGGCAACCGGCGACGAAAGCTCCACTGCTGGAAGATTGGCTGACCAAATACACCAGCCAGCGCGGGAGTGACCTGAAACCAGCTAGCATCAGCCGACTGGAACAAACGGCTGACCGCCTGACGGACTTCTTTGGTGCCGTGACGATTGATGAGATCACTCCCGACACGGCGGCCGATTGGCGCGCGGCAATGATCGCGGAGAAGCTTTCCGAAGCGACAATCCGGCTACATACTCGCAACGCCAAGTCGATGTTCTCCGCAGCCGTCGACCGGGAACTGATCCGCCGCAACCCATTCGCAAAACTGAAATCCTCTTCGATCGCTGCGAAACGAGAACGAAGTGTCACATTGGAAGAGACCGAACGCTTGATCGCAGCGGCACCATCTCTGCAATGGCGGTTGTTGATCGGGCTGGCTCGATATGCGGGGCTGCGAGTGGACAGCGAGAGTCATGGCCTGACGTGGCAAGATGTGGATTGGGAGCGTCGCCGATTGCGAGTCTACGCCCCGAAAACAGATTCGACGCGGATGGTTCCCATCGTGGGGGCACTGCTGACACTTCTTCAAGACGCCTACGACGCGGCACCAGACGGGGCCACAGAGATTGTGACTCTCAGCCGCAACAATCTGCATCGTGGCTTCCAGGTGATTGTGAAGCGGTCAGGTGTGACCGAGTGGGATGACCTGTTCCAAGCCCTGCGTCGATCCTGCGAAAGCGATTTGGCGAAACGGCATCCCCAACACGCGGTTAGCCAGTGGATCGGCCACAGCATGAAGGTGAGCGAGCAGCATTACCTGATGGTCGGCGATGACCTGTTCGATGCAGCGGCGGACGATCCGGTCATGCAAACGCGAGCCGTCACATCGACTCAAACGACATCCGAACCAATCGAAGAACCCATCACAGCAACAACTTCCGCATCGTTGCTGCGCGCAGCAGAAAGCGCAGCAGTAAGCCCCCGCATCGTGTCGCAAGGGGTCGCAGTCGGGCTGAATGTACTGAACAGCGATTTTGCTGAGTGCAAACAAAAACTCGCAGCGTGCCACGATTTGCGACACGCTGCGAGTTCATGCGAAGTGGACAGGGGCGGGATCGAACCGCCGACACCAGGATTTTCAGTCCTGTGCTCTACCGACTGAGCTACCTGTCCCCCGTTGATCGTTGCGGGGCGGGAACTCTAAGTGTGCTGCCAAGGAGTTTCAACCGTGGCTTGGG
>CAIJTL010001247.1 GCA_903823545.1 uncultured Planctomycetaceae bacterium | reverse complement strand
CTTTCGTTGTCGATGCCAATGGCCGCATTCGTAATGCAGACACAGACGGCATGGACTCACGGCGGCTCAACCAACGTCTGAGTATGTTGGGTGTGATTGAGGAGAACTTCATCGGCTCGAAGCGCGGTGATGCTCCACAGGCCCACAAGGACGTTTACAAGAAGGCGATCGACTTGATGACCTCCAAGCAAATGGAAGCCTTCAAGGTCGAAAAAGAAGATCAGAAGATGATCGAAAAGTACTGCGGCACTGGCGGTCCAATGGGTGGCATGGCACGCAATGATTTCGGCCGTGGCTTGTTGATGGCTCGCCGACTGGTTGAAGCTGGCGTTCCGTTTGTTGAAGTAGGGATGGGTGGTTGGGACTTGCACGCCAACGTCTTCAACACATTGAAGGACCGCAACCTGCCGACGATGGATGCGGCGATTCACGGCTTGGTTAGCGACCTTACTGATCGTGGAATGATCAAGGACGTCGTCGTTGTCTGGATGGGTGAATTCGGTCGTACTCCACGAATCAACCAAGATGTGGGTCGCGATCACTGGGCCGCAAGCTGGTCGGTCATGATCGGTGGTGGCGGTTTGAAGGGTGGCCAGGCGGTTGGTGCGACTGATGAAGACGGTCTGACTTGTGCGACGAAGCCTTATCTGCCCGGTGACATTTGGGCGACGGCTTGCCATGCACTCGGCATTCCGACGACGACGGTTCACACTTCAAAGCGTGGCCGTCCGATGAAGATTGCCAACGGTGGAACACCGATTCCGGAATTGATCGGTTAATAAACGCCTCTCGGCGAATGGATACGAAGCGGGGGCCAAATTCGGCCCCCGTTTTTTTAGACGAAATCACTGATGTCATCGTCGCAAAGGTGACGGGCGGTTTGAAATGCCGTTCGATAGGCGAACCAGCATGAGCGACCAGTCGAACAAGTCGGCGGAAGATGCAAGTTCGCTGGACCAGGTTCCGTCCGCTGAGTTCGTGCAACTATTCACCAAACTGCAACGAAGACTGTTCTTGTTCATCTTGTCTCAAGTGGGAAGCCCCACGGATGCCGAAGAAGTTTTGCAGGAAACGAACGTCATTATCTGGAGCAAGTTTCATCAGTTTCAATTAGGTACGAATTTCTTCGCTTGGGCGGGAATGATCGCAACCTACGAAATTCGAAAGTTCCGTGATCGCCGGCGAGATCATCGATTGCAGTTCAGCGACGATTTTCTGGCACAGGTTTCAGAAGAAGCGATTGAAATTAGCGACGAACTGGAGCAACGTCGCGAAGCACTTTCAGACTGTTTGCAACGTTTGAAGCCGGAAGACCGAGAATTGATTCAGGCTCGATATGCTCCGGGAGAGAATGGATTGAAAGTTGCTGAAAAATTGGGGCGGCCCACCAATTCCGTTTACCAGTCGATTGGACGAATTCGTAAGACGTTATTTGATTGTGTGAATCGCCGTCTGGCCTCAACGGCAAGAGCAATGACATGAAACCGCAAGAGAACTCAATACCTGCCGAGCTTTTTGAATTGCTCGAAGCATTGTGTGAAGATCGGCTCAGCCCGGTCGACGCCCAACGGCTTGAGCGATTTGTGTTGAGTAGTCCTGATGCG
>CAIJTL010001246.1 GCA_903823545.1 uncultured Planctomycetaceae bacterium | reverse complement strand
AGTTCGTCGTTTTGAGCAGCCAAGATCACATCGGCCAAGAGCTTCGCTGTTTTAGTGAACCCCGCTTCTCCCTCTTTCTCCGCTGATTTTCGTTTGACAGTGTAAGTCGTCTCTTTTTCTGTAACGGTCTTTTCAATCACATAATTTTGAAGGGCAGCCGCTTGAGCTTCCCAATTGGGACCGGCGATTTTGGCAGCGAATGCAAACCCCAGAAACGCCACGCTCAAAAACGTGGTGATGACTGCCAGAACCTTACCAATCGTATTTGTCATCGTGCCTGCCCTTCGTAGCGTGTTCCATCAGACGGTTTGCGTGATGAAATTATCCCGTCAATACAACCGTCTTTGCCGCCACAGCTTTCGGGGCGAGTATACGAGTGCCAAAAAAAGTGTGTCAAACTGAGTTTTTCGAGGAATTCCGACAGATACGAGCCCGAAGCGTTCGTGAGCGATTCAAGACGAACGGCTCTAGCCAACACTTCGGGCTCGTAAATCTCGGCACCAATTGCCCTCGTTAGATCGAACCGCACCCCAACAGTTCTCGAAAGGGGTCTGCCGATTTGTCCGGGATTCCGATAAGGTAAGCCGCACTCAACGATCCTGAGCATCCTGCGGATCGTGTCGGACATATCCAGCGTTCTCGCCGGATCGATGATTCGGATTACGAAGAGTCGCATTGCAACTTGCGATTCTCAGTTAACTCCGAACGACCACACGCCGAGCGTCCTTACGCAACTCATGAACTTCGACTTTGACGTCCATCAATTGCTCCAACAATTCAATCTGCGTGGTCGAATGACGCGACAACGGTAACGTCACGAACTCGCCACCGCCGGCCATCGCGAGTGGCAGCAGCAGTTGATCGGCGAGGTATTCACCGATTGGAACTTCGGCGGCCAAGTACCGACGCACGTCATGCACGAGCCGCTCGGCCACACGTTCCGCACGAATGCCTCGCTCGCCAAAACCAGTGAAGACCTCCGTCAATTGAGGTGTTTCAATTTCGACAAACAGAACATTTCCGGGACCAGGCGAGTTCGGAGCTTCGGCGACCGTCCATGCGGAATCAGTCCAGCCAAGTTTCTCGCCCAAGACTTTCAGCTCGCGCCGTGCAATCTCTGGCGACAAATGCGAAATCAAAGCGATCGCGCGCCGATTGACGATCTCGCCTCGTTCCACCAACGACAAAGGCTGCAACCGATCGGTCGGAGTGATCGCCACTCGAAACCGCCCTCCCCCCGCTGGAAAAAATCCGTGACGTTCCAGTTCGACAGCGACTTGCGGTCCCATTCGGTTAATCAGCGGCAAGAACGACTTCGCCAAGAAATCAAACGGTGGCGCGAGCGGGTTGTGTGTCCCTCCTTCGAGAATCAACGTCGACGGCCCCGACGCAATGACGAGCGCCGGCAAGATCGTCTGCAAGACGAGGGTCGTGCTTCCGGCGGTACCAATCGAAAACCGAAACTCACCAGGAACCACCGCGTTCGGTTCAAAGGTCAATTCGCACGAACCAATGCAGTCGCCGGTGACTCGCGCGTTGCAGATCTGAGCTGCCGCCTGGACTGCTGTCAGATGTTGCCTCATCAATCCGGGCTTCGATCGCCCTTTGCGAATGTTTGTCACGCGAATTGGTCGCTGCGAAATCATTGAGATCGCCAGCGACGAACGCAGAATCTGCCCGCCCCCTTCGCCTCTCGAACCGTCAATCGTGATGAATGCTGCCATAGTTTGAATTCGTGGAGCGGAGTGAACGAAGAAAGTACACGTTAACTAACTCGAAGCGTCTGTTTTGAAGTGGCGTTTTGGGGACACGGATCGCACGGAAGACACGGAGAAGAGCGGTCTTTGGAGCCGACGCCACACGACTTTAGCGCCTCTTAAAAATCCGTTTGTTTCTAGTTCTCGTTGACTGCACTGCTCTCTGCGCTCTTCGTTCCTCTGCGGTGCAATTGGCTTTT
>CAIJTL010001245.1 GCA_903823545.1 uncultured Planctomycetaceae bacterium | reverse complement strand
CCTCGACCGCGCTTCGGGTTAAATGTTGCTCAGACTCAAAAACTAGCATGCCCTGGATCGAGTTCATGGCTCCGTAGCAAACCGATCGCTGACCGTTATCCTTCGCGACCAATGCTGTCAGAAACGTGACCGTCAGGCCGAAAGGTCAGGCAGATCTTTTGAGGCAGCGTTTCTGAGTATCAATTAACTAGACAACAAGGAGGAACTCCATGCGACGATTGAAAACGGCTGTGATGGCGGTGGTTGTGCTGGCGAGTTTCGTGGTGAGTGTCTTTGGGCAGGAGAAACGTATGAATTACGTCGCGACGAAAAAGATAGACCAAGTTGATGAGTATCATGGTGTGAAAGTCCCGGACCCGTATCGCTGGTTAGAAGATGACGTTCGTCAGTCAAAAGAAGTCGCCGAATGGATTGAAGCTCAGAACAAGTTGACCTTCTCGTTTTTGGAGTCGATTCCGCAACGTGAGCCGATCAAGAAGCGGCTGACGGAACTTTGGAACTACGAGAAGTTCGGCGTGCCGTCAAAGGTCGGCGGGCGGTATTACTACTCCAAGAACGACGGTTTGCAGAATCAGTCGGTGCTCTATGTGCTCGACAAATTAGATGGTGAACCACGTGTGTTGCTCGATCCGAACTCGTGGTCAAAGGACGGAACCGTCGCATTGGCCGCGACATCGTTCAGCGACGACGGCAAGTACGTCGCCTACAGCGTGGCCGAGGCGGGTTCGGACTGGAACACATGGAGAATCATGGAAATTGACTCCGGCCGTTTGCTCGCGGACGAACTGAAGTGGATCAAGTTCAGCGGCGTTTCTTGGACGAACGACTCACGCGGATTCTTCTACAGCCGGTTTGATGCCCCGAAAGAGGGGGCCGCGTTTCAGGGACTCAACAAAAACCAAAAGGTCTACTTTCACCGAATCGGAACTCCTCAGTCGGACGATGTACTCGTCTTTAAGCGTCCAGACCAACCTGACTGGGGCTTTCAAACGTCGGTCACAGAAGATGGCCGCTACTTGATCATCACGACATGGAAAGGGACCGACGACAAGTACCGCATTGCCTACAAGGATCTGCTCGAACCTTACGGAATGCCGGTTGATCTCATTGAGAACTTCGACAACGAATACAGCTTCATCGGCAACGACGGAGCGGTCTTCTATTTTCAGACAGACCTCAACGCGCCACGTAAACGAGTCATTGCCATCGACACGCGCAAGCCGGTCGATCCGAAAGAATTCAAAGAGCTGATCCCCGAATCGAAAGAAACGCTGGTCGGAGTCAACATCGTCGCGAATCAGTTCGTCACAACGTATCTCAAGGACGCGAAGACTCAGGTCAAACTCTTCCGACTCGACGGCAGCTTTGTTCGGGAAGTTGACTTCCCCGGCATTGGCTCCGCAGCAGGATTCGGCGGACGGCGCGAAGACACCGAGACGTTCTATTCTTTCTCCAGCTTCGCGACCCCTTCCAGTATCTTTCGTTACGACATGCTGACTGGCAAAAGTACTCTCTTCCGACAAACGAAAGTGAAGTTCAATCCGGACGATTACCTCGTCGAGCAAGTCTTCTTCAAAAGCAAAGATGGGACTCGCGTGCCGATGTTCCTCGCCTACAAGAAGGGGCTGAAGAAGGACGGCTCAAACCCGACGCTGTTGTATGGCTACGGAGGCTTTTCGATTTCGCTCACCCCGAGCTTCTCGGTTGCTCGCTTGGGCTGGATGGAAATGGGAGGCATCTTCGCGATGCCGAACCTGCGCGGTGGCGGCGAATATGGCGAAGAGTGGCATCAAGGTGGAACGAAGCTCAATAAGCAAAACGTCTTCGATGATTTCATCGCTGCGGGCGAATGGTTGATCGAGAATGGGTACACGAAGACTGAGAAGCTAGCGATTCAGGGGGGGAGCAACGGCGGCCTCTTAGTCGGCGCCTGCATGACTCAGCGGCCTGATTTGTTCGGTGCGTGTTTGCCCGCCGTCGGTGTGATGGACATGCTTCGCTTCCACAAGTTCACTGCCGGACGATTCTGGGTGGACGATTACGGTAGCGCCGATGATCCGAAACAGTTCGCGGCGATTTACAAATATTCGCCGTACCACAACGTCAAACCGGGAACGAAGTATCCGGCGACGATGGTGACCACCGCCGATACCGATGATCGAGTCGTCCCTGGCCACAGCTTCAAATTCGCCGCCGCTCTGCAAGCCGCTCAAACCGGCGACGCACCAAACCTGATTCGGATCGAAACACGAGCAGGTCACGGCGCGGGAAAGCCAACCTCCAAAATCATCGAAGAGGTCGCCGATCAATGGGCTTTCTTGGTCAAGAGCTTGAAGATGAATTCAAAGTAGACCGGCTCTCCAGGGCCGGTAGATCGGGAAGGAGACCCGATCTATCGGCCCCGAAAAAGTATGCTGTGATCGCAACGTCAAGTAGTTCCACCACTAGATACCCGCCAACCGTTCTTTTGAATCGCCGAACTGCGGCAGTTCCAGTCCCATGCGGTCCATTAGCGAGAGATACAGGCTGCACAGCTTGCGCTTGTCGTTGCCAGCTTGCATGTAGTCCAGCGAACGCCCCGTCTTCAACTGGCCGCCCAAACCACCGGCCAGAACCAGCGGCACTTGATTACCGTTGTGAGCGTTCCAGTGCTCGGAGACGAACATCAAGCATGAGTTGTCGAGGACGGTTTCGTCTCCTTCCTGCATCTTCGAGAGGCGGTCGATGAGGTAGGCGTACTGCTCGACGTGGAACTTCACGATCGATTGGTACTCAGGACCTTCGTTTGAGTGCGAGTAGCTGTGATGGTCGTCGCGCACGTTGAGGAATGGGTAAACCTGCCCCGACAGGTCGCGTGACATCAGCAACGTCGCCACGCGGGAACGATCGGTTTGAAACGCCAGCGCGATGATGTCGCACATCAGGCGGGCGTACTCGCGGAAGTCCTTCGGCTGACCGACTGGCGGACGTTGTTTTGCTGAAGCGGCGGCGGCGGCTCCGTCTTCCTCCGCTTTGTTGCGATTGAGCTTTTGCAACCGCTGCTCGGTTTCGCGAACCGACGTGAGGTACTCGTCGATCTTCACCTGGTCAGAGCCGCTGACCGCGCGGCGCAGATCATTCGCCTCTTCGAGAACTTGGTCGAGGATGCTCCCTTGCAGCTTACCGGTCTGACTGCCGAAGAGGCTGTCGAACGCGAGCGATGGATACAACTCAATCGGGATCGGAGAATCGGGGTTGCGCCAGGAAATGTGCGAGGCGTAGACCATTGAGTATTGGCTCTCGTGGAAGCCGCTCACCGGTTGTTCGCAGCCCAACACGAGGCTCGGTACCAGCGTGTCATCGCCATAGTGAGTGGCCAGCTTCTGATCCATGCTGACGCCACCCTTGATGATGCTCCCTCGATGCAGATTCGCTCCGGACAAAATGTTGCCCGTGCAGCGAGCGTGTCCGCCGTCTCCCTCACGATTGAACAGACCGTTGATAACGTTGAGCTTCTCCTTGAACGGAGCCAGCGATTCGAGCGACGACCCCAACTCCATCTCGCTGCCATTCCCCTTGGCCCACCAATGCGGCGGCGAAATGCCATCGCCGATGAACATGCAGGCAAACCGCTGCGGAGTCTTCGCCTTCTCGGCCGCGATTGCCTCACGTCCCAACGCCGACATCGATTCCAGCCACGGCAAAGCAACCGAAGCACCAAGTCCCTTGAGCAACACGCGACGCGAAATGGCTGGTTGAGAGGCTGGCATTAGGTCGTTTCCTTAGTGGAATTGGTTTGTGTCAGGATCAAGTCCCAGACATCACGAACAGCAAGGCGATCCGCCCATGCGGAGATGTATTGTCGATCGATTCGATCAAGTTGAATTTTGAGGACGCTCGCGATGTCCCTCAAGTGCTTTTCCGAACCGCCGTCTCGAAAATATTGCATCTTGCGAATAATGACATCTTCCGGCGATGCAAAAGTGACTTCGACTCCCTCACCAATTGGCAGTCGGACTCCGCGCTGTTGACGGCTGCGTTCAAAATCTTCGTCCTTGGGAATGATGACATCAACCTTCAAACCAGATGCGGGATGGATGACATTGAATTGTCGTCGATCACGGACGGCTTCCTTTACTGCATCCTCACTGACGTAAAAGTCCGGCATCGGGAACGCATCGCAAAAGCGTGTGATCTCCTCGGGGCGCAGTGAGACCACCACATCAATGTCGTTGGTAAAACGCGGTTCGCCATAAGCAATCGTGGCCATCGAGCCAGTCACTAAATAACTGATTCCGAGTTCATCGAGTTTCCGTGAGAGTAGCGACAGCAGATCAGACGGATCCATGCGACATCCTCCGCGCCACTTCACGCTGTATCGTGTCAGCGAACCAATCGGGATGTTCTTTCTGCAAGACCGCTTCAATCATCCGACGCGCTGATCGCCACATGCCATTACTGATCGCCAAACGCTGAGCGGGAGTCTTATCTCGCAGAACGGCAACCATTGCGTCATCGAGCATTTCAATTCTCTTGGACTGACGCATGATGAGATCCTCGTCGATGACTCACGGGTGGCGGTGGATCACGCTGAAGCTCGGCAGGCCGCCTGAGCTACGGGGCGACATACTTCGCGGTATCAAATTCACGACAACGTTGGTTACGGAAGACGGGACTGGTAACCACAGCTTCAAACAGAGGCACGCTACGATAATCGGTTTCGTGGAGCGTTGCCTCCATTTTCTCCAGCAAAACTAGATCAGAGAGCTGCAACGAGCGGCCCAAGGCATAGCCCAGCAGCTTGCGATTCAGCGTCTTCGCGAAGTCCGAACGACGGCTCTTTGCGAGATACTCCGAGAACTCTGACACCCCGCGAGCTTGCTCACCCGACGGAAGTTGGACGACGTTGTCGATCGCCCGGCCGGCGAGATCTTTCGCTCGGCTGCGGCCGATGGAGTCAAAGCCTTCCATCGCCAGGCCAATCGGATCGAAGCGGACATGACAACGAGCACACTTCACGTCTTCGGTGTGCATTGCCAACAACTGCCGAATCGTCTTGCCGTCGGTGTCGGTCTCTTTGGCCGGCAAGACTGCAACAT
>CAIJTL010001244.1 GCA_903823545.1 uncultured Planctomycetaceae bacterium | reverse complement strand
GCGACGGAGTGAAGTTTCGATTCACGATGTTCCTCGCGATCGGGTGCGCGTGATTCGAATTGGTCGTATTCACGCGAAAGCGACGTTGCGATTTCCTGTTTGGTTGCAAATGACGCCTACCTTGTAGTCTCAATGCGGTGAATTCCCTCGGCGACGGGGATTGAGTAGAAGTCGTTCCCCGTTCGTCCTTCCTTTTTAGTCCCACCTACCGCAAGGAATTCAACGTGAGCGAACCAGTCTTTATTTTCGATGTGCATCTCGACCTCAGCATGAATGCTTTGGAGTGGAACCGGGACTTGCGTTGGTCGCAGGAACGGATTCGTCGCTGGGAACAGAACATGAAGGACAAGGTGGACCGTGGGAACAACACGGTCTGTCTGCCGGAGATGCGCAAGGGCCGAATCGGGCTGTGCGTGGCGACTCAGATTGGTCGGCATTCGCCGTACTTTCATCGGTTGCCAGGTTGGAATTCGCCGGAGCAAGCATGGGCTCAAACGCAGGGGCAGCTCGCGTGGTATCGAGCGATGGAAGAGGCGGGCGAGTTGGTCTCGATTCGCACGACCGAACAACTCAACGCTCATCTCGACCTGTGGATGAAGTCGCCGCCGTGTGATGATGGGACGCCCTACGTCGTCGAGTCGCTCAAGAAGCCCGCTCATCTGCCGATCGGGTTTGTGCTGAGCTTGGAAGGGGCAGATTCGATCGTCACGTTGAATCATCTCGAACGGAGCTATGCCGACGGTTTGCGAGCACTCGGCCCCGCTCACTATGGGCCGGGGATTTACGCTCACGGAACTGATGCGTCAGGACCGCTCCCGGCCAAAGGGAAAGAGTTGCTCAAGGAAATGCAGCGGTTGGGAATCATCTTGGATGTGACGCACCTCTGCGACGAATGCTTCTGGGATGCGCTCGATGTTTACGACGGGCCGCTGTGGGCCAGCCATCAAAACTGCCGCACGCTTGCACCTTGGAATCGGCAATTTGCAGATGACCAAATCAAGGCAGTCGTCGAACGTGGTGGCATCCTGGGCATGGCGTTCGACGCCATCATGATGGTCCCCGGCTGGACGCATCTGCGGAGCAAGCCCTCCGATTTCCAATTGAAGATCGAACGGATCTGCGATCACATCGACCATATCTGCCAAATCGCCGGGAACGCGAAGCATATCGGGATCGGCACCGATCTCGACGGCGGCTATGGCACCGAGCAAACGCCGATGGACATGAACTCGATTGCCGATCTGCAAACACTGCCGGGCTTGCTCCGAGCTCGCGGTTATTCGCAAGACGACATCGAGGGAATCATGTGGCGAAACTTCGTGGACTTCCTGCGGAAGACTTGGAAGTAACGTCCCAGGACACGCCCCCACTGAGCTTGCCTCAGTGGGGGCGTGTGCCATTTTTATTTGCGAGTTTGACACGCTTCGATGACCAGCTTAGCGACATCGAGACCGGTCACTCGCTGGAATGCTCGCCAACCGGGGACTGCGTTGACTTCGATGACGAAGCCGCGTCCTTCGCGATCGTACATGATGTCGATGCCAGCGAAGCGAGCGCCCGTAGCAGCGGAAGCTCGCAGTGCCCAGTCAGCTTCAGTGTCGGTGACAGTGTGTGGTTCGCCTCGCCCATCTCGTGAGACATTCGTCCGAAAGTCGCCGTCGGAAACTCGCTTCATTCCG
>CAIJTL010001243.1 GCA_903823545.1 uncultured Planctomycetaceae bacterium | reverse complement strand
GGCACCTCGCAAAGATGCACGCCAGTGCAACTCCGACCGATGAAGTAAGTACCAAGCTCGACTGAAATTGCAAAACGTGCGGAAGGCATCTGGATGCTTTGCGGAGATCGGTAGACACCGATCGGCCAATCGCATTACGCCAGCCTCAAGATTCTACACAACGGCGAAACCTGCCCTACAATCAACAGGAGTTCAGCAGGCAGAAAGAGGGGCCAGAGAAATCTGCCGCTGTGAATTGTTGCCAGGGTACCACGTTTGGATAGCCCCGGCTGTTCCATACGAGCCATACATTGTGCCGAGGACTTCTCGAGTTGCTCGCATTGATCGGAGGATGACTATCGCGTTTCAATCACAAGGCTCTTCTTGATGATCGGGCTGACTCGCTGAGTGTCGAGTTCATGAACGTAGCGATCAGCGATGTTCTTACCCCGATACAACGTTCCTGCAGAAAATTCAGCTTCACTGGCAAAGACGGTGATCAACTCATGACCAAGGCTGGGCTTAACCGTGATGGTGCCTTCGCTGGGAAATCGCGTGGATGCTCCGGGGCTCAGTCGCAAGCCTGTGGGAATCAGAACGACTTTTTCACCTTTGGTTCCAGAGCCAATCAATTCGACAAATACTTCTGTCTTTCCCTGGTTCGTAATGATGACTGCGATTTGATCTCCGGCCGAGAATGTTCGACTGTTCTTTGTCGTCGTTATCTTGATGTCGGGGCCGTGCCCAAGTGGTGCGTAGTCATTGCGAGTATTGGCATCAAGCGAAACGATCGCGTCTCCTAACCCCAGTTCGCGAACAATCTGATCGAAATAATCTTCCCAGGTATCACGGCGAACTGCACCTTGACTTGCGAGCGGAATCAATCCTAACGTCGCAAATTGTCGGCTGCGAAAGACGGCTCCAAGGTCCCCGGACTTTATCAATCCCAGCTCACCTGCGGCGGCCGTCAACGTGATCGGGTCTTCTAGAAAACGACGAGTGACTGGCGTTAACGGTTCAGTCTTTTGGGGATGTCCGAGGACCTTCTCCAGGGCAGACATAAACCGTCCGCCATCGGACTTGAAAAGGGCTGATAGCTCTTCTTGTTTGGGATAGAGCTTCAGGACCTCGCTACGGCTGAATCCAAGGTTGCCTGGCATCGACTCAAAAGCGGGCCGCACAGAATCTTTGAACGTCTTGATCCCCTGATCGTGACAACGGATGCACGAAAGAGCATTTCGAACCAACTTGTCTTCAGCGAATTTATCAGTCACGATTTCCGTGGGTCCCGAATCCAGTCGATCCCCCGCGGCAGTTGAGAGATAGTACCCCTGCAACCCATTTGGCAGGTTGAATATCATCTCGCCGCCAACACCATGAAGGTTGACCGGATCACGAAAGATATTTTCCTCCCCTTTATTTGTCGCGTAATCAATCGATTTCCAGTAGGCACCGTGCGGGGAAACGTATCGTTCAGCAGCCCGATTATTGCGAGAGACTCCGGATAAAATCACGGCTCCTCGAACAACATTCTTATGAAGGAGTTCCTCATCTGCTTTGACCCCGACGATTTCTCGCTCGAGGTCCTGCACATGAGACGGCATGTGCATCAGATCGTGATAGAGCGGCGGCTGAAGCGCAACGCTGCAGAACCAATCGACGCGCATATAGGCGATCGGACGCACCATGCCGGAGGGCACAATGAACTCGTTCTTCAGCTTTTCATAGGTATCCGAGTCGTGATAGGCGATCGCATAGGGATACTCAAGCAACACCATGTCGTAGTTGTTGAGTGAAGGGCCGAGCTTGCCCTGGGTACCGACCACTTTGAGCGACTCGTGATGCCAACCGAGCTTGCGAATATCGACTGCAAAGATCGTCGCGGTATCGCCATCGATCGCCTCGATCATCACAGGATCGCGAGAATACGTCAGATGATTAACAGTCTTTGCCAAGGCATCGCGTTGCAAGTTCAGCTCGTCGCGCGTTGCTCCGCGAGTCAGCAGATGATTGCAACTGAAGTATCGCATCGACTTCGCCTGATCGGACGACAGTGAGCGTTGATGAGCAAGAATCTGTTTGAGAACGTAATCCACTCCAGCGACCGCGCTGAATGAGTCTTCACGCTGGTCTTCCCGTGGAATCGCGACATCCTCCGGAAAAGCGGTCGCGCCATTGGCGATCCAGGTCCGGATTTTGTCGATCTCGCTGGATGACAGCGCAGGAAGATCCTTCGGCATGCGAATCTGCTCGTCGTCAGTCACGAGGAACTTCATCAGGCGGGATTCTTCCGGGTTTCCCGCCTTAACGATATCCGTTTCGATGAGGGATTTCGCGTCAAGGACGTCAAACTCTGTTGAGGAAGCGGCAGCGCCGTGGCAATCGGCACAACGGCTTCGCAGAATCTCCTTCACCTCCGCGTTGAGGCTGCTTTGAACTTCGTCGCCAGCGGAGAAAGAAGCAAAGACGAGGTTGATCAGACCCAAGGCGAAAAGTCTGCACGAGATCTGGTAGGCTATTGAATTCATGATGTGTATTTTTGCGTGTAGTGGTCACCGACGAAGCTTGT
>CAIJTL010001242.1 GCA_903823545.1 uncultured Planctomycetaceae bacterium | reverse complement strand
GCCAGAATTATCCGGGCTAGTGCTAGAGACTTGGCTTCTTTAGTTTCGAGGAGAGATACGTTGAATATCTTGGCCAGTGGCGAATTGGATTTGTTGTCTTTAGGGGCGTTGGTTCACCGGCTTGATCCAGGGATAATCCCTTTTCGCAAAGCGTCAGAATGTCGTATTCACGTCAGTGGTGGCGAATTCAATGTGGCGGCCAATCTTGCGGACTGTTTTCGGCTGAAGACTGGAATCGCGGCGGCAATGGTGGATTATCCCATTGGGGATCTGATTGCTGAACGAGTCCGCGCGATGGGAGTCAAGCCATTTTACAAGCTGTTTGCCCATGACGGCGTGCAAGGGCCGAATATGGCGACTGTCTACAGTGACCAAGGGCACGGAGTCCGTGCACCAGTTGTCTTCTATAATCGGTGCAACGAAGCTGCGGCACGTTTGAAGGCTGGAGATTTCGACTGGAAGTCGATCATGGCTGGTGGAATCCGTTGGTTTCACAGCGGTGGGATTTTCTCAGCACTTTCGAAAACGACGCCAGAATTGGTCATTGAAGGAATGAAGGCTGCGAAAGCGGCTGGTGCTATTGTCTCGTTCGATCTGAATTTTCGAGAAAAACTCTGGAAGATTTCGGGCGGGCTTGAGACTGCTCAAAAGACTCTTCGGAGCATTGTTGAAAATGTAGATGTTTTGGTTGGAAACGAAGAGGATCTACAGAAGGGGCTCGGGATTCCGGGGCCCGAAGTTGCTGGGAAATCGAAACTCGACCCAAGCACCTTCTTTGGAATGATGGACCAGGTTGCCAAGCAGCTTCCGAATGTCAAAGTCGTGGCAACTACGCTTCGAGAAGTTCACTCGACGAATCGGCACGATTGGAGTGCAGTGGCTTGGGTTGAAGGTAAAACCTATGTCGCACCAACTTGCCAACTCGATGTCATTGATCGAGTTGGAGGAGGTGACGGATTTGCCGCTGGCTTTATCTACGGATTACTCAACGGCGAATCGGCGGAAGACGCATTGAAGTTGGGATGGGCTCACGGTGCGTTGCTCACGACCTTCCCGGGTGACACGACGATGGCGACTGTTGAGCATGTTCGGGCCTTCGCTCAGGGTGGGTCTGCTCGAATCCAACGATAATCCTCGCTCTGTTTGTGACCAACTCGCTCGCGTCGCTTACATATTTTTCGCAATCCTTGGCTCAGCTAATTTCGGGCATTAGGTTGCTTGTGGTCCTTGTTTTTGGAGTGCCTCGAATGAGGCAGGTATAGGAATCATGTCAAAGCACGATATTGGTTTGATCGGCCTGGCTGTCATGGGGCAGAACTTGGTTCTCAACATGGCTAATCACGGCTTCTCTGTGGGTGTCTACAACCGGACAACGGCAACAACAGATGAATTTGTGGGTGGTTTGAAAAATGAACCGGCCGACAAGGTATATCCGGGGGCAGCCGAAAGGATCGCTGGCTACCACACTCCGGAGGAGTTTGTTGCTAGTCTGAAATCGCCTCGGCGAGTGATGATCATGGTGAAGGCCGGCGCTCCGGTTGATGCCGTGATTCAACAACTCAAGCCATTGTTGGCTCCAGGCGACATAATCATCGACGGTGGTAACTCGGACTTCCGCGACACCAACCGTCGCCATGAAGAGATCAAAGCCGCCAATCTCCGGTTCATCGGGACCGGCGTTTCCGGCGGCGAGGAGGGAGCGCTCAAGGGGCCGAGCATTATGCCAGGCGGCCATCACGAGGCTTGGCCGTTCGTGAAGGACGTTTTCCAGACGATTTCGGCCAAGGTCGGCCCGAACAACGATATTCCCTGCTGCGATTGGGTTGGCGATGCGGGGGCCGGGCATTATGTGAAGATGATTCACAACGGCATCGAATACGGCGATATGCAACTCATTTGCGAGGCGTACTTCATTCTGAAGAACGTCTTGGGGCTGACCAACGACGAGTTGTACGAGGTCTTTAAAGAGTGGAACGAAGGGGAGTTGGAAAGTTACCTCATCGAAATCACACGCGACATTTTCAGTGTGAAAGAGCCCGATGGGTCTCATCTCGTGGACAAGATCCTCGACACCGCTCAGCAGAAGGGGACCGGCAAATGGATGAGTCAGCACGCGCTTGATCTTGGGGTTCCGACGACCCTGATTACGGAAGCGGTTTACGCTCGTTGCCTTTCGGCTCAAAAGGATGGCCGAGTTCGAGCCTCGGGATTGCTCAAGGGGATCGCCGAAACCAAGTTTACTGGCGACAAGAAGCAATTCATTGAAGATGTGCGACAGGCGTTGTATGCGTCAAAATTGTGCAGCTACGCGCAAGGCTATGTGCAACTTGACGCGGCAGCCAAGGAGTTTGGTTGGAATCTCAACAATGGCAACATCGCCTTGCTTTGGCGCGGTGGCTGTATCATTCGCTCCAGGTTTTTAGGCGACATCAAGTCGGCGTTCGACAAGAACCCAACGCTGGAGAACTTGTTGCTGGATGACTTCTTCCGGTCGGCTGTTGAAAAGGCTCAACCAAGTTGGCGTCGAGTCATTGCAACTTCGGTTCAGATGGGGTTGCCGATTCCTGTCTTCAGTGCCGCGCTGAGCTACTTTGATGGCTACCGACAGGCACGCTTGCCGGCCAACTTGTTGCAGGCTCAGCGAGATTACTTTGGAGCGCACACTTACGAACGCACCGATCAACCTCGCGGCAAGATGTTTCATACCGACTGGATTCGTGAGCGTAAGCAGCCAAGCTAACCACCAATTGCGGTCAATAATTTAAAAAAGAGCCCAGCTTTTCAAAAAGCTGGGCTCTTTTTTTGTCCGTCAGCATGGCTGATCAAATCCGGTCTTTGGTGATCTCAGAGGCGCGATGGTGACTCGGTTATTGAGCAGGCATCGGCTGGTCTGATGGAGGCGATTTGGTGTCAAACTTTGCGGGTCACGAAGACTTCTTCGGTTCCGTAAAAGTTTCAAGGCGACGGAATCTCTTACCGGCGAGCCGCAGCCCTCACGTTCGGAAGAGGAGCATGTGCGGTTCTTGCGGGGAGTGACGATTGCATGAACCACTCCCGCCCACTCGGACGATCAATTCGGCGTCTAGGACTTATCACGTCACCGTCGCGACGACGGGGCAGGGACGCCGACTGTGATCCGAAGCTTTTTAACATTGCTGATGCAAGGTGGTTCTTCACGCTTGCGGAAACCTTGTGGCTGTTGGGCAGCGATCTGCGTGCTCGCGGTTTCGTTGGGGGCGATTGGCTGCTCGAACACGGCGTCGCACTCGGGTCACGCTTTTGCGACTCAGCAGCAAGAGCAAGAAGGTCATTCCGTCTCTGTTGCTGGAAGCGCCGGATGGGTTGATTCCGGAATCGACCTCGTCGAAGGTGAGCCGATTTCAATCTCCGCGTCTGGCCGAGTGGTAGTGCGGCAGTCAGACAAGTGGGGACAGAAGTTCGAGGCATCGGTAGGACCAGAAGGCTCATTCATCGTTCACGACGGAATCCAGGCTCAGGCGTTTCCGATGCCGAGTGGCAATCATGGTCCGGCGCCCTGCTTTTGTTTGATGGGGCGGATCGGTGACGAAGGAAAATTGTTCTATATCGGCAAAGGAAAAAGCTGGGTGGCACCAGCGAGTGGCCGGCTTCAGCTTGCCGTCAATGACTTTGATCCGAACGACAGCGAAGGGGCTTTTCACGCGCAGGTTGTGAAGCCGAAGTTCGTACAGCCGATCGCTTATGAGGAGGTGGTTTCGCCGCGAGCGGATGAAGGAGCGCCGTTACCTGGTTGCCAGGTGGTTGTGTTTTATGTGGATGGTTTGCGACCAGACGTTGTCCGTGAAATGTCGGCGATGGGACATCTTCCGAATATCAAAAACCTGTTTTTGGAAAACGGCGTCTGGATGTCGAACTGCTTCACGGGGTTTCCGTCGGACACGATCACGTCGAACGGATCGATGTGGACAGGATGTTTTTCGGATCGCCACGGCCTCAAAGGTCAGGTCCGTTTTTGTCGGCAGAACTTGAATTCGGAGTCGTACCTTGATCCGCTGGGGCCGAGTCGAAGTGCTCGAATGTTGGCTCCGCAAGGAGTCGATCGAGCGTTGATCGACGGACAATCGTCGGTTCGGAAATGGATGATCGGCCACAAAGCGGGGCACGAATGGAAACACTCGCTGACGAGTGACATTGCTCCGATTTACGAAATTCTGCGGAGCGAGGGACGTGACTGGGCCACTGGTGTGTTGCCAGTGATGACCGACACACCGCCGCCGTTGTGGTCACGCAGCTTGGCTCGAACCGTGCCGTATCTGAAGGCCGAAGATGCGTGGCAATACATTGATGATGCGAATGCGAATTACGCCGTTCGGCAGCTCATTCCGCGCGATCAGGCGGTCACGATCATCTGGTTGCCAGAGACTGATTCTGTCAGCCACAAAGAGTGTCGAGGTCAGTTCGGTGCGACTCGCCGCACGATTGCCAAGGCCGACCAGCTCATTGGCCAAGTAGTCAACGAGCTTCGCATTAAGCAACGATTGCACAAAACGTATTTCTGTCTGGTCAGCGATCACGGCCATCATGGCGGTCGAACGGGGCACCTGTCGCATTTTGATGTGAGTCACGAGTTGCTGTATCGTCCGCGCGAGATTGATGCAGACGGACGCTGGGTTGGAGGCGGGTTGGGATTGTCGGTTCGGCAGCATCGTGAGTTCGCCAAACATTCGGGGGACGGCGAGCGGCAGTTCGTGTTCATCGATGGCGATTCCGATGGCGCAGCTCGGCTGTATTTCCCCAAAGGGCATTATCGAAGCGAGAACTGGTCGGGGCCGAATCGTCCCGGTGACTTGTTGGCATACCGAATTGCGGAGCATCTGCCGCCGGTGAATCTGGTGGAGATGATTTCGCACGCGCAGTTCAATAACCCCAGCGGCCAACAGCAGGACGGCGTGCGCAACGAGCCCGCGAGACTTGATGACGGTTCCGGTACGACTCCGCGACGGCAGTCGGCGATTGATTTGGTGATGATGAAGCTGACTGAGAATTCGATGTTGATCACGACGTCTGATCGCGGCTCGGCGGTCATTGAGCGAGAGCCGAAAGAGAAGACTTCGTCAGGGGCAATCCGTTGGCAATTGAGATACTCGGTTGTCAGTGATGTGCAGCCAGATCGTGGCGGGCAAGTGACCTACAAAGTCGTGGAGCATCCATTGCGCGATCCGCTGGGGATCACGCAACTGGTCGATCATGACTTCTTGCAAGCATGGCACGATGAGCGTGAATGGCTCGAAACGCAGGTCCGTAGCCAATACCCCGATTCAGTCGTGACGCTTAGTCGGCATATGCTTTGGCAGGAAAACATTCAACCGCAAGAAACCGATGCCGCACCGGACTTGGTGATCACGGCGCGAGCTGGTTGGTACTTTGGGACGGACAGTTCGCCGGGGACGATGCACGGCTATCCGCTCTCCGATGCCATGCGAGCGTCGTGGTTTGTCTCGGGGCCGAACATTCGCCGAGGGGCTCGTATCGAAGCGCCGTGTCGGTTGGTCGATCTCACGCCGACGTTGCTCGAAATGGTGGGAAGCCCCGTGAATATGGACCACTTCGACGGGCATCCACTCCGTTCGATCTATCACACGAACCAAGTGGTGACGTTGGCCCCCGTGTTGTCGCGGCAGATCTTACAGGCGTCGCACAGCAGTGACGCCGAGATGCCGTCCGAGGTTGAGCGGCAGAATCCTGCGGGCGATCTGACGCTGACGTCGGGGCAAGTGATGAAGGCGGTCTATTGGGACTCGGTTGATCTCAATGCCTGGCAGCCGGTCAGCTATGAGCCGGTGCCGGAGTATCCGTTCCAGCCACTGACCATCAATCATCCGGGCAGTCCTTACGATCTCAATAATGTCGTTTACAACGGACTGTTGCTGACGGAGCTCAGCATCTTCCGAGTGATGGATGATGTCATC
>CAIJTL010001241.1 GCA_903823545.1 uncultured Planctomycetaceae bacterium | reverse complement strand
TTCGCCGCGAGTCGCCGATGGCTTGCGGCCCACTTGACTGAAGAACGCGACGAGTTGGTAATAGTCGTCCTGGCTCCAGCGTTCAAACGGATGATGATGACACTGAGCACACTGCATTCGCACGCCGAGGAAGAGCTGCGCGACATCTTCGATCTGCTGCTTCGGCTCTTTGACTCGCTTGTACCAAGCGACCGGCGGGTTGCCGATCACCGTGCCAGTCGCCGCCAGCAGTTCGCGAACGAATTGGTCATAAGGCTTGTTGGCAAGAAAGCTGTCTCGGACCCAAGCATGAAACGCGAAGTTGGAAACCGTATCGCTTTCATCATCGCGTCGATTCTTCAACAGCGCCGTCCACTTGTTGGCAAAGAAGTCGGCGTAGTCAGGACTTCGCAGCAAGTCGTCGATGACCGCGTCTCGCTTCCCTTCGTCCTTGCTGGCGAGGAATGCATTCGCCTCTTCCTCTGTGGGCAGCCGACCGCCAATATCAAGGGTCACTCGCCGCAGAAACGTCGCGTCATCGCAAACGGGTGACGGCGGGATGCCGAGCGATTTCAGGTTGGAGAAGACGAGTTCATCAACGAAGTTTTTGGAGGATGGAAAGCTATTCGTCGGCGCTCCGAGCGGCACTGACGCACTGTAAACGGCGACTCGCCCCTGATAGCGAACCATCACGGCGACGTTGCCGACGATATCCGATATCTTCACGAGTCCGCGATCATTCACATCCGCCATCGCCTTATCATTCGACTCATACAGAGCCATCCCGGTGACATCACGAGTGCTCCCGTCTGAATATTTTGCGATCGCCTTGAGCTGCTGTTCGGCATTTCGTTGAATCGTCCCGCGCGACGGCTCGACTTCAAACGAGACCAACTTGGGGACTGCGTCCTTATCCGCCATCGCACCTTGCTGTATCCAATCTCGCAACAACGAGTATCCTTCTGAGCTCGCCGTCAATCGAACGCCACCGCCATGTGGCACTTGGCCGGTCGCCTTCATCAACAACAGGCTTCGCTCAGGCGACCCGGCAAACAAACGACGATTACGAGCCTCTTTCGTCAGGTGCTCGAAATCTTCTTGCGGCTCAAACCCAAGCAGCGACAACTGAAATCCGTTCTGCCCGTTGCCAGCCTTCGCATGGCAGACTCCGACATTGCAGCCCGCTTTCGTTAGTACGGGGATGATGTCGTTGACGAAACTAATAGGACGTTCGGCTGCAGGTGCCGACTGTTGCATTACGACGACCAGAAACAAACCAGCCAGCGAGAGAGAAACGGCTCGCGGCAAATACGTTCGTTGAGAATCATGATCAAAGTTTGGCATCTTGTTTTCGCCTGTTTGCATGATTGAGGCACGACTTCCGCAGAACAGTACCTACGAATTTCATACCGTCCGACTGAAATCATCGGCGGATACTAATGCGTTCGCCAACTCATTCCAACGAAACATCGTCCGCAAAAGATTTTATGCTGCGAATTGGCCAATCCGGCCAAGAAAACCGTTAGCCTCTGATCGCGCACTCGGAAAACTGTGCGAAATTGTCGCAATGCAAACCCAAAAGCACACCAACTCGATGCCGTTCCGATTGGCATGTTGTGCAAGGTTTTTGTTACTCGCTTCGTCGATGAAAGATCAGCCGTGGGCGTAGTACCGGACCATTGGAGCCATCTTGCAGCTTACGCCAATGTCTTCGACGAACCCGCCGCGTCTTCCTCGATTCGAGCGATGACCAAACGGAATGTTGAGCCGGTTCCTTCAGTACTTTCCACGAACATTTCACCGCCATGTTCGCGGATGATTTTTTGCGACACTGCCAGACCGAGACCAGTGCCACGCGAGCCTTTTGTGGATTCAAAGATGTTGAATAACAACGGCAATTGAGCGGCCGGGATGCCAGGTCCGTTGTCTTGGACGGAGACGGTCATTTCATCTGAGTCAGCCGCGTAACTTGTCTCGACGAGGACTCGGCCGCCGGGAGTTCCTTCAACGGCGTCGATCGCGTTCGTCACAATGTTGAGCACTGCCCGATGAATCCCTTCGGGGTCGAACATGAATTCGGGAACGTCTTCTGACAACTTGCAGATAAGTTCGACTTCGCATTCTTTCGCGCGAGCTTCCATCAGCTCACAAACATCGTGAACCGTGTCGTTCACGTTTGCTAATTCCAGGGCGGGCTTCCGCTCGGCGCTGTAGCTGAGCATGTCCATCACCATGTGATAGATTCGCTCTTGATTCTTCTCGACGATCTGCCAGCCACGACCGATCAGCGATTCGTCGTGCTGCTTGAGTCCCATGTCTATCAGATAACTTCCGCCGCGAACTCCTTGCAGAATGTTTTTGATGTGATGCGACAAGATTGCGATTGTTTGGCCAACCGCCGCCAGTCGTTCCGCTTTGACGAACGCATCTTGGAATCGGTGATCCTCTACCGCGAGCGCCGTCTGGCGGCCAATGGCAACGAGCAGATGCAGCTTGTCTTCGTTGAAGCGCGACTCATCAGAATCCGCTCGCTGAAATTGATCCGACGGGGTGGTCGTGTCGAGATACAACACCCCCATCAGCTCGTAACGTCCTTGCATCGGCACGCACATCGCTTCGCGAATTCCGACTTGCATGATGCTTTGACCGGAGAAACGTTGATCGTGTGGAGCATCTGACGTGCGGACCCCTTGGCCTCGCTTGAGCACGTAATCGACAATGCTGCGCGAAACCGGCATCGGTCGATCGGTGACAAATCCACGACGATGCGAAAACGCTTGAGGCGACAATTGGCTCGTTTGCGGGTCATTCACGAGCACACAACCACGATCCGCTCCGACGACGTCGATCGTCAAATCGAGAATGCGTTGCAACAACTGATCGAGCGACAGAGTCGGAGCGACCGCCTCTTCAGTAATGCGATAGAGCACCTGCAAATTCGCGAGCGTCTGTGCGACTGACGTCGAGCGGATAATCGCGGTCGCATCGCGCATCACCTGCTCGCCAACTTCGCGGCTCACTTCCCCGACAATGCTGGACCGATCGCGGACATCGTCGAGCAAAAACAGATCGAGATTCTCCGCCACGCTCATTGTTGGCGCAGCGGGAGCCTCTTCTTGAAACAGCAACGCGGATCGGCCAATGGCAATCTGATCGCCATGCACCAACTTTCGACTTTGAATTGATTCGCCGTTGACGAACGTGCCGTTGGAACTGTGCTGATCGGTGACTATGAAACCGTCGGAAGCCTTGTCGAACGAGATCTTGGCGTGCGTGCGAGAAACCTCGTCATCCATGAGTCGAATCGGATTGCGTGCTCCTCGACCAAGCGTGACCCCGAACTCATCAAGCTCATAACGTGCCCCTTGGTCGGCTCCTTGGATCACCAACAACGTCCCCTTCGGCACGAACGGGCCTTTCCAATTTGCCGGATTCCAATCATTCGCCTGCATCAAACACTTCCCCAATCGAGGCCCGAACCCAACGCGGCGAGCATGATATCAATGCCGCAATTCGACAACAGGCTGCCACTCGTCATCCTTCCGATTTACACTCTCTACAATTCTAGCCCTCGTGAAACATTGCGGAGATCACATGAGTACGATGGCGCGTCGCTTTTGGGTTGCAATTATCTGTCTCACAGTTTTCGTTACTAACGCGAAACACACCTTCGCCGATGACAATGCGGATGCCTTCTTTGAAAAGAAGATTCGTCCGGTTCTTGCTGAGTCCTGTTTTCGCTGCCACGGCGGGCAGAAGACGAGCGGCAAACTGCGTGTCGATTCGGCGGACGCTCTGCTTAAGGGAGGCGAAAATGGAGCGGCGATTGTTCCTGGTGAGCCTAATGAAAGCCTGTTGTTGAAAGCGATTCGTCGAGCGGATGGAGTCTCGGCGATGCCCCCTGATAAGGCGGTGTCCCCGCAGGTCGTCGCTGATTTTGAAGCGTGGATCAAAGCGGGGGCTAAGTGGCCGACGAAGGTTGAGGCATTTCGATCCGAGCAACATTGGGCGTTCTTGCCGCCGAAGATGGTTGCTCCTCCGACTGGTTCAACGCCGGGCGAGAATCCGATCGATCGGTTCTTGAAATCAAAACGAACCACAGGCGAACGGAATCAACCGCGTGCCGACAAGCGGACGCTGATTCGGCGAGCGACCTTCGATCTCACGGGATTGCCGCCAACACCGGAGGAGGTCGATGAATTCTTGGCAGACGACTCACCAAATGCGTTTGATCGCTTGGTTGATCGACTGTTGGCGTCGCCCGCGTATGGCGAGAAGTGGGCTCGGCATTGGCTGGATGTGGTGCGATACGCTGACACCGCCGGCGAGACCGCCGACTTTCCGGCTCCGCACGCATGGCGATATCGCAATTATGTCATCAACGCATTCAATGCCGACAAGCCGTATGACGATTTTCTCCGAGAGCAGATTGCTGGAGACCTGCTCGCACGAGAAGACCGCGTCGGGCCGGAACGATATGCCGAGCTCATCACGGCCACGGGATATCTGAGTATCTCACGACGATTTGGCTTTGATCTCGATGCCGATCATTTTCTCACGATCGACGACACGGTCGACGTTCTTGGCAAGAGTGTGCTTGGTTTGAGCATCGGTTGCGCGCGCTGCCACGATCACAAGTACGATCCGATCTCGGCTCGCGATTACTACGCCGTCTATGGCATCTT
>CAIJTL010001240.1 GCA_903823545.1 uncultured Planctomycetaceae bacterium | reverse complement strand
TTGAATCGCCTGACGATGATCGCTCTCGCTTCGAGCTAGTTTGCTTTCTTCGCGTTGCTACTGCTTTTCTCTGAGAAATAACTCTTCACCACCGAACGATGTCGCGGGCGTACGGAATGATTCCACGTTTCGTTTCCAGAACTCGCTTCATTTCCACGAACGGCGTTTCGTGCTGCGGAATCAGCGGGTTTGACCTCAGGAGACGCAGCAGTCACTGACAGCATTTCCTCACGAGGCTTATCGAGGTAACCCGGCGGCAAGACGGATTCTTTGAATTTTGTTCCCTGATGTTTTGACGCTTCTCCGAATTGCAGTTCCGCATCGCCACGGCCTTCACTGACGCCGCCGGTACCCGGCTTGTTGCAAACGCCGGCAATCGCCGATTCGCATTCGCCCTCTTTATCGCACGGCTTGCAGCCCTCGCACGCTTTGCACTTCTTGCGAAGCTCGGACAACTTCTTCGATTCTTTGCCAAGGTGCTCCTGCAATTCTTCGAGCAAGGCGTCGCGTTCCTCGGCATTCTCTGGGAGCTTGAACGCTCCGTTCTTCGCGAGTCCTTCGAGCTTCTTCTGCAACGCGGGGGACATCTTGCCAAGCCCGCCGTTCTTCGCGAGTTGCTGCATCGCCTTCTGCACTTCGCTTTCGAGCTGTTGAAACTGTTCTTCAGAGAGTTTCATCTCGCCCGTTTTTGAAAGATCGCTGAGTGCTTGCGACAGAGTGGCGAGCGCTTCGCCCGCGTGTGAGACCAAGTCTGACGAGCGTTCAAGCTTCGCCTTCATCCGTTCTTGCAGCGCATCGACCGTCGCCCATTTCTCATGAGTCAGTGGTCGATTCGTCGTTTCATCCGCGAGCTTCTTCATCTCTTCGCGAATTTGTTCGCTTTCCGGTTCGCCCGGCTTAATGACTTCGGCCTCTTCGAGATGTTGCATCAATTCTTCAAGTCTTTGGGCCGCTTGTTGCGCGACCGCACCTTCCACGATCGGCTCGTCGATATTTCTCAACGGAACGAGACACGCAGCGACTGCGAAGACGCACGGGAACAGTAGCAGCTTGGCGAATCGCACTGGTCGCAATTTGGGGATCGCGTTTTGCCACAGCCGTTCCATCATTGGCAACTTCGCCGCCCAATCGGCGTCTGCCGTTTCGCTGATGCTCATGAGGAGTCCGCCAGCGTCGAGCTTTTGATCGAGCATCGCAACGGCGTCGCGCTGACTCAATCGCCTACGGCATGAAACCCACCACGCGGCACCGATGATCGGCACCGCGGCGGCGATCAGCCACAAGACATTCGGCCACAGAGTTGGCATTCGCAATTTCACGAGCAACACCATCGAGCCGAACACAAAACAGAACCCCGCGAGCCATTCTGCCGCATCGCGAAGAAACTCACCCAAGCCAATCCGCCGCACATACCGCTGAACCCACCGATCAAAATCAGGCATGACGTTCTCCCGGAAAAGAAGTGGGCTGGATTCTAAGCGTGTGATCGCCGATTCGGCACGGACAAAACAAGCACCAATTTCTTTTAGAACAAGCTATTCCAACGGGCCAGATTTGATGCAATGGGAGCATTTACAAGGCATACTGTTGGTCCACCAATCTGATGTTGGTAGATTGAATAATCGCCGCTACCGGTTGAAAAACTTGTGGAGCACGATTTCATCGTGCTCGAAACTTGGTGAATTCGGGCACGTTGAAAACGTGCCCCACGTTTCGAGACTGCCTTTGGGAGTTGTCAGAAAGCCTTACCCGCCAACGAAGCTCACCCCCGCAAGCCCGCCACACACAACGAAAGATCAATTCTTGCCACCATCAAGCAGCCCCAGCAGCCGATAATCTTCAAGTGACATTGATGTGGTGGAACGAGCGATTGATCCCATCGAATGATTGAAAGGGACACCCCGATGCTGAAAGCGTTGATGAAAAGTCGCGAAGGTGGTTCCGCTTCGAGGCGGCAATTTCTTCAATCCAGTGGTGTGGCGATCGGAGCGTTTGCTGGCGGACGATCCCTTTCTGCTAGCGCCGAATCAGTCGTGGCAAATCCAAACTTTGCGGCCAAGCGAGCGATCGTCATTCTGTTGCAAGGGGGCTGCTCTCAGCTCGACACTTGGGACATGAAGCCGGAAGCGCCGAGTGAATATCGCGGCGAGTTCGATTCCATCGCGACCGCCACATCGGGATATCGAGTCTGTGAGCACATGCCTCGATTGGCCGCGATGACTCAACGATTCAATGTGTTGCGCAGCGTGCATCACGGAACTCCCAGTCACGAGGCTGCAATTCATTGGGTGTTGACCGGCTACGACTATCCCGGAGCAAATGTCACGACGAAGAATCGTAACGATGCCCCTTCCGTTGGTTCGATTGTCGCGAAGGTTCGAGGAACCAGTCGGCCTGGGTTGCCCGCGTATGTTTGCGTTCCAGACAAGGGACAGCTTGGCGATCGAGTTCGATACGCCGGGGCACATCACCTCGGCATGGCATTCGATCCGTTCGAGTCAGGGCCAGTCCCCACTGACGCGACTGCGGTGTATCAGTTGCCACCTTACTTGGTGATGTCGCCAGCAATTGACGTCGACCGGTTCCAAAACCGACAAGGTTTGTTGCAGCGGTTGGACAATCTCACGCGCGCTGCTGACAACGTCGGAGGAGGCAACGTCGGCGCGATGGCAGGTATTGATCAATTCCGGCGCACTGCATTGGAAATGGTCAGCCATCCGGTGACCCGCGATGCGTTCGATCTGTCGCAAGAGACCATTGAGACTCGACAGCGATACGGCAATCACAAGCTCGGACAGCGAGCACTGCTTGCAAGGCGGCTGGCGGAAGCTGGCGTCCCATTTACGTTGGTCAATTTCTCTGACAACCAAGATTGGGACACTCACGTCGGAAACTTTGCGTCAATGAAGAACACTTTGCTGCCGAGATTTGATCAAGCGGTTTCAACGTTGCTCAACGATTTGACGCAGCGCGGACTTATTGACACGACGCTCGTCGCAGTCATTTCGGAATTCGGTCGCACACCGAAGATCAATGCTCAAGCTGGCCGTGATCATTGGAGCGATGTCTTCTCCATCATGCTGACCGGCGGCGGTTTGAAGAGCGGACAGATTCTCGGTACGAGTAACGCTCGCGCAGAAATCCCTCAGGACCGACCGATCCACTACAACGATGTCCTCGCTACGATCTACCGCCAACTCGGCATCGCCACCGATCGCATCTTCATGCACGCGGGCCGCCCGGTTCCGATACTTTATCAGGGCACGCCGATCGCTGAATTGATCTATGGTTAGCTGAGGTCGCAAAAATTCAGCCGGTTCCGCTCTGCAAATGATGAGACTTGCTCAGGCGAGAAGATTCTGAGTTGCTCGACACTCGAAGCCGAAGCTCGATTGCTCACCAAAACTCTGAATTCAAAATCTCTTGGGGCGATCCCCCTCGCTGTCGCTTCGGGTTAGTTTGGTTGCGGCGTTGCTGCCTCAAGAATTCTGGTCTCTTGCGAGCTCAGTGACAGCCGACATCCCTTTGCGGGCCGACCTCGCGTCCGAGCTTGTTTTGACCTGGCGATTAGCTGATGTCATCCGCCCGGCGGCCTCAACGTAGCCGGTCTGCTTCGTTTTGAGGGATGCCGTTTCTACACTCCCGCCTCGTTTTGTGATTTGAAAACTGTGATTTGAAATTTGAGAATTCTTATGCCTCGCTACGACGCCAAACGACTCGAACCCAAGTGGCAAGCTTTTTGGGACGAACATCAAACCTTTACGACAGGTCCGTTCGATCCGAACAAGCCGAAGATGTATGTGCTCGACATGTTCCCGTATCCGAGCGGTGCGGGGCTGCACGTCGGGCATCCGGAAGGGTACACCGCGACCGACATCGTTTGTCGTTATAGCCGCATGAAGGGGAAGCAAGTTCTCCATCCGATGGGCTGGGACGCGTTCGGCCTTCCCGCCGAAGAGTACGCAATTCGTACGGGGACTCATCCCGCCGTCACGACCGCCAAGAACATCGAGACGTTCAAGCGGCAACTCAAGATGCTCGGCTTCAGCTACGACTGGTCGCGCGAACTGGCGACGACCGATCCCGATTACTACCGCTGGACGCAGTGGATTTTCCTGCAACTCTTCGACACGTGGTACGACCCCGAATTCGCTTGGACCGGTCCCGATGGCGTCGCACGCGTCGGTAAAGGGCGACCGATTTCCGAATTGCCGATCCCAGCC
>CAIJTL010001239.1 GCA_903823545.1 uncultured Planctomycetaceae bacterium | reverse complement strand
CGGCACATCGCTGGTACCGATCGTCTCCAAGACAGACGTCTCAATAGTCCCGTAGAGAACGCAATCAGGGTCAATGTGAACGTCATCAGCGACTGCTCGAATCAGCAACAATCCCAAAGCGAACAGCGATGTGAAGACGACCCCCAATGCAGCACTGCTTTCGACATTACCCAACTTTTGCAGCGACTCCGCCAACCACGCCGACATGACACCGACAACAACTGCCCCTAAGCACATCGCCACGTGTCGAAGTAGCGGTTCGGTCGCCGCCGAAATAACACCCAACTTCACCAAATAATGCGACGCAAAAAACGCAGCCACAATGCCCAACAATGACGTGTGACTAATCGCGTCACCCATCATGCTCTGCCGACGCAACAGCAAAAAACACCCAGGCAACGCGCATGCCATCGCCGCCAAAGCCCCGATCACGACGATCCACGTGTCGTTCCTCGCCCAAGTTTGTAGAGGTTCCAAGAACGTCATTGACGTGTTCCAAATCATTTGACCCGCACAAAAAAGTGACCGCCGCCCCTCCCCCGAAGAGAGTGGTTCGGTCGGATGCATTGCATTCAATTATGTCGAGTCAGAATTCGCCGCCCCAGTGATGACGTGTGGGCTGGGCGGAATTCGTTGATCGGATGCAGCCGAGAGTAGGCCCTCAAGCCGTGCGAGCTGTTCTGAATCCAGCGCATGCTCGATCCCGTCGGCACCACGATCGACCAATCGTGGATCAAGGTCAGTTTGAGTCAGCAGATAAAGCTCCCACAACCGATGTTGCCGCGTGACATTCATCGCCTCAACGGCACCATCCATCGTGAGTTGCCAGCCCTCTGAAGAGAACCGCAACAATCCGGATTTCTCCGCCGAGGCTGTCAATCTTTGAAAATGGCTTTCTGGCCAATGCCCTATGTTCAGCAATCGACTCGGAGGGATGCTCACCGACTGCAACTTTCGAGCGTTGATTTCATCAATGTTGAACAACGGCTCGATGTATTCAAAACAAGCTCGCAATAAATCACTGCGACCGATCTTATGCTCAAACTCTCGCTGCGATCTCCAGCGAGGCCACAGACCTTGTGAGCGACCAAATAGCAAACTGAGCACAAACAGAGCGGCACCCGATAAGACAATCACAGCACCTGCCGCCAATCGTGGAAATGCCGCACTGAGCAACACTCCGATTCCACAACTCAGTCCCCCGATCGCTGCCGCGATCAATGCCATGCTCTTCAGGTGATGCGTCCAGAATCGAGCGGCAGTAGGTGGAATTAAAAGTAATGCAACGACCAACAAAAGACCGACGCTCTGCAGGCCGATCAACGTCACTGTCACCGCCATTAATGTCAGCGTCCCATCCAACACAAAAGTGTGATAGCCACGAGCGGCAGCGAACTCTTCATCAAAGCAGAGAAGTGATAACTCTTTGAACAACGCACAACAAAGTAACGTGACAACAGCCGACACCTCAGCAATCAGCCACACATCAGCAGCCACAATCGACGCAGCTTTTCCAAAGATAAAATGCTGCAGGCCAGCTGCGTTTCCCGTCGCCGTCCTCTGCACAACGGTAAACAACGCCATCCCTAAACCGAAAAACAAACCAAGCACAATCGCGAGTGCCGCGTCATCCTTGATTCGAGTCCAACGGCGAATGCACATTGTCATTCCCATACCGAGCAGGCTCGACACAAAAGCCCCAATCAGAAGAATGCTCGAAGATCGTCCGCTTCCCGGCGAAAGCCTCTCGGCCACCAAGAATGCGATCGCGATTCCAGGCAATGCCGAGTGACTGACAACATCCGCTGCAAGCGCTCGCTTGCGTAACACCAAAAACGTTCCGACCAACCCACTACTGATCCCCAATAAAATGGTTCCGCCAAGAACGATTCGAGTGTTGTAGTCGCGGAGCGTGATCGCTCTGAACAGTAGCTCCAACATCGAATCGACTACACCTAGAACCGAACTCATGGCTCTCACTTTTCAATTCACTGGCGGCACATTTTCAGGTCAATTGTTGCGCGGACGAGCCATTTTTTCGCTCAGTTGATCCAACAGCGCCAGTTTGCCACCGTATGTCTTTCGCAGATTTTCCGTCGTGAAAACGTCACTCGTTGGTCCGGCAGCAATCAGCCGCATGTTGAGCAACATCACTTCGTCGAAGTATTCGTGAACCGTTTGCAAATCATGATGCACAACAATGACCGTTTTGCCAGATTCTCGCAGCGAGCGTAGGATGTCGACGATCGCTCGTTCGGTCGCCGCATCGACTCCGGCAAACGGTTCGTCCATGAAATAGAGGTCTGCGTTTTGGACCAGCGCGCGAGCCAAGAAGACTCTCTGCTGCTGACCACCTGAAAGCTGACTAATTTGCCGCGATGCGAAATCAACCATGCCGACTCGGTCGAGCGCCTGCTTCGCGGTTTCGCGATGAGCGTGTGTCACAGGCTTGAACCAACCGATTTTCCGATACAGGCCCATCGCGACTACGTCGAGCGCAGATACCGGAAAGTCCCAGTCAACACTCGTCCGTTGTGGAACGTAACCGACTCGATGTCTTTGAGTTTTATACTCCTTACCGAAAATCAGAACTCGTCCTGCCGCACGTGGGACCAAATCCAAAATCGACTTGATGAGCGTTGTCTTCCCTGAACCATTGGGGCCGACGATCGCAACGAGCTTGCCTCGCGGTGCTTGATAATCAATGTTCCAGAGCACTGGCCGACGGTGATATGCGACAGTGACATCCTCGATCGACAACGGAACCATCGACGCGGCATTGAGCACGGACGAGGCTGACGGCTCAATCCCAGACGGAACTGCTTCATGATCGATGGTAGAATTGGTCATTTCCTGCCCTCAGATAACTTCCCCTGGAAGCCACCCTCAGGTGCGTTGCCCCCCAATTCCCTGGCAATCACTGTTGCGTTGTGGTCGATCATACCAATGTACGTCCCTCGGTAGGTCCCACTCGGTCCCATCGCATCCGAAAACAATTCTCCCCCGACCCGAACCGCCCAACCTTGTTTCGCAGCCCCCTCAATGACCGCTCGCAATCCTTTATCGGACACGCTGCTTTCCACAAAAATCGCTCCGATCTTTCGAGTAACCAGCAGATCCACCAACGCATTGATATCTGCCACACCTGCCTCAGAATCCGTTGAGATCCCCTGCACCGATTTCACTTCCAATCCATACGCACGGGCAAAGTACCCAAAGGCATCGTGGGCGGTCACAAGAACTCGCTGTTCGCGCGGAATCGACTCAATGAGCCCACGCACATACTCATCCAGTTGCGCCAGTGTTTTTTGGTAAGCCTCCGCTCGGTCGCGATATTCTGATGCGCGGTTTGCATCGAATTCGGACATCCCATTCGCGACGGCACTGACGCACTGGCTCCAGAGCATTACGTCCATCCAAACATGCGGATCGAAGTGCCCATCAAACTCCGGCGGCTTGCGAAGCAACGCATGGTCGAGCGACTCACTGACGGCGAAGACTTTGATTTTGCCGTTTTGCTTGAGCTTCAACATCGACTCCTCCATGCGCCCCTCCAACATCAAGCCTCCGTAAAAGATCACGTTAGCTGAGCTGAGCCGCTGAACGTCATTGCGAGTCGGATGGTAGAGATGCGGATCAACCCCTTCGTTGAGAAGCCCAATCACCACTGCACGATCACCGACAACTTGCCGGGCAATGTCAGTCACCATCCCGACAGTCGTGATCACCTTGGGCAACCCCGATCGTGAATTCTCAGTTAACTTCTCAGCCTCCGCACGATCACGGTTGCCACAACCGCCAAGCGCCAACAGATAGATTCCCAGGCCAAGTAAGACATTGCGAGAATAGCTGCCCATCAATCGCCCCAGAGCGAACTTTTGTTGCCCAACAGAAAATTTATTTTTGACGACTCGAAAACTATGGCCGCAAAGCCAGATCGTCAATCGACAACGTCGAAAAAAAGTCCCCGAGCGATACGTCAATCAAAGCGTCCCAAGGAACTCCGCCATTTCACCCGCGGCATGTGAATCACCCACCTTACGAGCGACAGAAATCCCAGACTTGAGTAACTCCTTGGCTCGATCAATCTCGTCAAGTTTCGCCAACAACTGAGCCCACTGGAAATAACCAGCAACATAATTGGGGTGTTCGGCGGTGAGTTGTTGGAAGTGTTGTTGAGCGATGTCTGTGTCGCCATCTGCCGCGCAGGTCATCGCGAGCCCGTATCGCAGGAACGGATCATGGGGTTCAGCGGCGAGAAATTGTTCCAATTGTGCGCGACGTGACATGAAAAAAGACCTTAACGAGGAGCTACAGTCGTAAGAGGAATGGAACTCTGAAATGTACTGAATCGTGAATCAGTTTGGACTTGTCCGACGACAAAATCACAAGTTCGATCCAGTTGTAGGGAGCATCTTCAAGGGCAGGAAGTACCAAACGCCTCCACCCATGTGCGAAAACTCAATCCATGAGCCAATTACCGAGCAGACTTCATTCGGCTCTATGGTTGCGGCCCCAATATATGTGCCGCCGAGCACAGCCCTCGGCGCATTCGGCACAACCTGACCTCGTTCGTGTTGGGCAAGCTTTGAGCGTATCTCCGTGAGGTTTGAAGCGGTTCTGATTCAAGAGTCGATGGTGGCGGTACGGAGTTCAGAAGGATCGCACTCCGATCGTCAGTCGGGGTCCTGCCGGAGGCAAGGATCTCGCGAACAGTCTGCTGCATCTTGAGTCGAGAATTTGCCTCCCATGCTGCTACGACCACTCGCCTCCTGTCTGTTTGCGTTTGCCCTTCTCGCGGGAAGTTCGGGGTACTGCTCCGAACTCGCCGAATCTCGAAGGACTCCCGCCGTCAAAGCCATCGAACGTGCCAAACATTCGGTGGTCAATATCCACAGCGAGAAGAGCGCGGACGACGCCGATAGCCTCTTGCCCGGAAAAGATCGCAAGATCAACGGCATGGGGACGGGAGTGATCCTCGACGAGCGCGGCTACATCGTCACGAATCATCACGT
>CAIJTL010001238.1 GCA_903823545.1 uncultured Planctomycetaceae bacterium | reverse complement strand
TAGTGTCTTTGGTGAATTGCAGAGGTTGGGAGACGACCTTCTTTGGTAACGCAACCAATTGGACGTTGGCGGTCCCTTCAAACGCGGTAGCAACTTCGACCTTGCAGACCACTTCGGTTGGTTGGCCTTGCTCAACTGCGGCTCGTTGCATCGCGAAAGTCACCCACGGAGCGCAGATCTCTAAATTACCGAGTTGAGTTGATGAGTATGCGGCGCCGCCGATTTCTGCGTAGCCGAGCACGAAAACTCGCCACTTCCCAATTTGTGCGTTCGCAGCAGCATTGAGTGGATAGAGCGCCTCGTTTTGTCCCTCAGGAATTGTCACTGATGGTGCGGCTCCGACTCCCGGAGGAGCGAACGGAAAGAGCAATGTAATTGGGGCCTTGAATCCCTCTTTGCGAGTCACCACAACCTTCAATTGCATCGAACCGTTTTGTGCGAGTGGAACTTTCGGCTCGACCATGTCGATCTTAAATGGCAATTCATCGACGACAGCCACAGCTAGTCGATCAACGTCACGCCACGAGTACATTGACTGTCCAGGAGCCGCGATGATGAATTCGGCTCGGTTGAAAAAACCGCCACGAATCGCAGGGTTTTCAGCGTGCCGGCCAATGAAATCAACAAGTTTGCCATCAAGGGGCGCATCTGCGGCGGCCTCAAAAACAACCGGCATTGAAGCAAGGTTCTCAGCCATTGGCTCTGCAGTCATCGTGATTCCAGAAGGCATGCCCTGTGGTTCCAGCAACAACTTGCCACCGAAGTTTGCTCGACTGGCATTAATGATCGTGCCGAAGCGGTTCCCCTTAGCGACATAAATTTGGCGACGATATTGGCCATAGCGCTCAACCTGCGGAATGCTGAGTTGCAACGATGGAACAACGCCAGTGAACTCAACTCGATAGACAAAGCCAGGTCCACCACGTTGGAGGTGATCAGTGACGCTTAAGAGATATTCGCCGTCAGCCGGGATCGTCACTCTGAAATAACTGTCCGGTCCACGCGAGTCATCGTTGCTGACAATACCGCCGCCTTGAGCGTTGTAGAGGACCATCACTGGGTCTACCGCAGAGCGAATTCGACGGCCATAACATTCGACTTCAAAGACTTGGCCTTTTGTCGCAGTGAACTTGAAGAAGTCGATGTCGCCCGGTTCCTGCAAGATGCCGTTAAAGGCGTTTGGCAACACTGCAGGGGTCGCTTGGGCGACGGTGTTGTTTGGCTCAACTTCAAGTGAGTTACCGTGCTCGAAAAGTCGGAATGGATTCGGCGAGGGAGCAATCTCCGTCCCAGTACTTGCAAATAATCCCGTGAATTCGTTGCTGTTAGCGGTTGGCAGTTTGAATTTCTGAACGAATTCACCAGCAGGATCACCGAGAAACTTTGCGTCGATTTCTTCGCCTAATTTGCCACCTGCTGGGTAGACCGCAAGTGGTCGAGGAAACGTTCCGATATGAAGGCGATAGTTGCTGCCTCCGCCGTAAGCTGTCTCGCGAATTTGGATGACATACTTTCCATCTTCCGGAGCAATGATTGATGCAACGGAATCTTGATTAACTAGCGGTGTGTCATCGGCGGCTGACAACTCAAATCGCTTCATGTCGAGGATTGCAACGTAAGGGTCAAATAGCGCAGACCCGAGTCGCATCGCTTCAACCTCAGCACAAATTCGCTGCCCTTTCTTTGCCTCGACAATGAAGTAATCAACATCCTCTCCGCCGATAGTACCGACGATTGATTGATTCAGCGAAATCGCTTGCGGTTGGTCGAAAAAGTTGTTGGGCTCCTTCTCGTCAACCTGTGGCAAAGCGCCAACATAAAACGTCCGGTAGTCGGAAATTCCCGTTTTCGTTCGTACTTGCGCGACGTGCTCGCCAAGTCGACAATCTGCTGCGATCTTGATCGTCGCCTTGCAATTGTTGGCGTCGATCGTTTCGACTTTCACGACCTCAAACCCTGGTGAGTAGAAGAGGATCTGCTCGCCGTCTCCAAGCTGAGACCCACTAAAGGTCATCACCGCCTCGGTTCCTCTCTGAGAACCACGCGGGCTAATAATGCTCAAGCGAGGCGATGCGGCAAAAAGGGAATTCGCACAGCAAACGAAAGCGAACGCGGCGAAAAACGCACGTCGGAACATGAAATTCCTCCGACTAAACAAGAGAAATTGAATTGACCGAGGCGAGCGAATGCTTCGGGTCAGGGCAGGATTCAAAAGGCAGAAATTGCTACAGAGGACGCCGAGTTAAATACTCAGCGTCCTCTGCATGCTTGCATCTACTTGGCAACTACGCGATCAACTCTCGACGAACTTTGCCGCCGTCTACGATTTCGATCGGGCGATCGCCAGGAGCCATCAACTCCTTGTCTGCGACAATACCAAGTCGGTCGTAAATGGTTGTGGCCCAGTCTTCGACTGTCAGCGCGTCCTCTTCCGGCTCGCTCGCCGTGCTATTCGATGAACCGTAAACGATACCTTGCTTAATGCCACCACCAGCTAGCACGACGGTGAAAACCTTCGGCCAGTGATCGCGACCAGCAGTCGCGTTGATCTTCGGGGTACGACCGAATTCCGAAGCAATGCAAACCAGCGTGTCCTTCAATAATCCGCGACCATCAAGGTCTCGAATGAGCTGAGCGTATGCTTGGTCGAAAGCCGGAACCTGGCTGCGAATACCGCCGTTGATGTTGTCGTGCATATCCCAACCACCGTAGGTCAGGGTCACGAATCGCACACCAGCTTCAACTAATCGACGAGCCATCAGCATCCGTTGACCGGCCGTGTTGCGACCATACGCGTCTCGAATTGGAGAGGGCTCAGCGTCAATATTGAAGGCTTCACGCGCTTCAACTGACGAAACAAGTCCATAGGCACGTTGATAGAACGTATCGACTGCATCAAGCGAATCTGACTTCTCTTTGGTTTTGAAGTGATCGTTGACCGTATCGAGAATGGTGCGTCGGCGAGTGAATCGGCCATCATCAACTCCACCGGGCAACTTCAGGTCGCGAACAGTAAAGCCGTTGGCTGCTGGGTCAGAGCCAAGGCTGAATGGAGCATAAGAAGAGCTCAAATAGCCTGTGCCAGCAAATTCATTTGGCTGTCCTGGAATGCAGACATAGGGAGGGAGGTTTTTGCGTGGACCGAACTCGTGAGATACGACGCTTCCCATGCTTGGGAACTGTAGCGCCGGGCTTGGTCGATAGCCGGTGAACATATTATGCGTCCCGCGTTCATGGGCCGCTTCACCGTGAGTCATTGAACGGCAAATCGCAAGCTTGTCAGCGATCTGAG
>CAIJTL010001237.1 GCA_903823545.1 uncultured Planctomycetaceae bacterium | reverse complement strand
GGCGTGCGATGAGTCGCATACGGGTCGGGCGTTGCGAGCGGTGTTGAATGGTGGTCAGTGGTCAGTGGCCAGTTGTCAGTTGAAAGACAAGAAGGCCACTAACAACAAGCTGCGGACAACGGACAACGGACAACGGACAACGGACAAACTCATCACTGTACGCGGCGCATCACAGCACAACTTGCAACACATCGACCTAACGATTCCTCGCGATCAGATGAATGTCTTCTGTGGGCCGAGCGGTAGTGGAAAAAGTTCGTTGGCGATGGACACGCTGTATGCCGAAGGGCAACGGCGGTACGTCGAGTCGCTGTCGAGTTACGCGCGGCAGTTTCTCGGTCAAATGCCGAAGCCGCGAGTCGAACACATTCACGGCCTCTCGCCGGCGATAGCGATCGAACAGAAAACAACTGGCAGCACACCGCGTTCAACGGTCGGAACGGTGACTGAGATTTACGATTACTTGCGGCTGTTGTGGTGTCGTCTCGGTACGCTGCATTGTCCGGATTGCGGCATCGCGGTGACGACTCAGACAACGGACGAAGTGATCGACAAGGTGATGGGCAGCATCAATTCCTCGCGACACAAGCACGACGCGCCAGCGAGTAGTTCGGTTGATGCGGTCAAAAGTTCGAAGTCGTCGGACCACTCGCTGGCGCGTCGTGCTAGCGTGGGCACAATCGACACAACGCTGCTGATCCTTGCTCCACAAGAAGTCAAAGTGGGCGATAAGCACGAACGCTTGTGGGAATCGTTGCGGACTCGTGGCTTTCGCCGAGTTCGGATCGACGGCGCAACCTATCGATTGGAAGAAGTCCCGGAGATCGATCGCCGCAGCAAGCACGTGATCGAAGTGGTGGTTGATCGAATAAAAGCAGAGGGCGGAAGTTCGGCTCTTCGAAGCCGACTGGCCGGGTCGATTGAGCAGGCGTTTGATCTCGGTCGCGGCTTGATCCGCGTGGCTCATGTTGACGAGAAAGTTCCTGAAGAACATTGGCGAGTCGAGCGTTATTCGTTGCGTTACGCGTGCGAGCAGTGTGGTCGGAGCTTTGAAGAGCTGACGCCTCATAATTTCTCGTTCAATAGTCCGCTCGGTTGGTGCCCGACGTGCGAGGGACTGGGAGTTCAACAGGGAACCGATCTCGCGGCATTGGTTCACGAGCCGAAGAAATCACTCGCGGACGGTGCGGTCAACGCATGGCCCGACGTCGCGGAGAGTCCGTTGTTCCGTGCGATACTCGAAGCGCTCGCTCAGCAGTTCGGCATCCCGCTCGACGTGCCGTTTGAGCGACTTGACCCCCGACACAAACGGATCGTGTTGCACGGAACGGGAGATCGTTGGATCGAGTTCGTCGTCCCACCTTCAAGCGGAACGATTTCACAACGGGCGAAGAAGGCTGGGAGTGAACCGACTAAAGGCGGAGCTACGAAGGTTCGTTTCCAGTACAAGGGTCTGTATCCCGCGATCGAAGAGGCGGCGCGAGCCTCGTATGCGTTCCGGCACACGCTGCTTGGGTTGACCGGTGAGGTAGCCTGCTCGGCCTGCTCAGGGAGTCGGTTGCGAGATGATGCAGCGAACGTGCGGTTTCGAGATCGCACATTGCAACAAGTATCCGAATTGCCTCTGTCTGAAGCGTCAACGTTTTTGAAGTCGCTGAAACTGACGAGTGTCGAAAAGAAGATCGCGGGGGACCTGCTGAATGAAGCGACGAGTCGTGTGAACTTCTTGGTCGATGTTGGACTGACTTATTTGTCGCTCGCCCGAACTCTGCCGACATTGTCT
>CAIJTL010001236.1 GCA_903823545.1 uncultured Planctomycetaceae bacterium | reverse complement strand
CGAGACACGTTTCAATTCTTCGTGGTTGTAGGAACGCTCTTCGGCGGGGATAGGGCTGTCGTCATCTTCAATATCGGCGGCAAGAAATTGAAAAGCCGTACGCCCGATGCGGAAGTGCTCTCCAGAAGCGACGTCGAATTCAACGGTATCAATGTCGTTGAGGTAGATCGGATTGCGAGCGGATTCCAGTCGTTTGACGTGGAGTAACTTCCCTTCAACATGCAGTTCAGCATGTTCCCGGGAACAGAGCGCGTCCCAGGGCATTGCCCAGCCGCTTCGCGGTGCGCGGCCCAAACGAACCGGTTCCCCTGGAGGGATCGGACGCCTCCAGCGTTGCATCGGCTCCGGTCCAGTGACGACAAGTTCCAACATCCACATTTCCCCACGCGGCGATTCGCATTTTCACAGAACCCCACGATAGTCGACTTTCCCTGAGATCATCAAGCTGGCCTATGGCCAACTTCCGAGAGCGCTGGGGCACGAATAGGTGCTGTAATGGTCCGGTTGGCGTGTTGTAAAAAGTCATCAGCCAGCGAAAGCGAAAAATGTTGTTGCATCGGGCCGGTTTGCACTACAAGCCACGGTTGAAAGGACTCGCCGATGAGAGATTGGATCTCCGCATGGATTGCGAACACAAACTCGCCGCTGAATGGTGCCTCGCCAAGCAGTGCGGCGTCAGCGATCACGACTGACGAAGAGACTTCGTCGGAGGCGACATCGACTTGCCTTGGTGGAGATCATGGACAATCTGCGGTTAGCGCGATTCCGAGTCACATCAGCGTGCCGAAGCTGCTCACGCTTTTTGTGATGTTGGGCGTCGTGGCGAGAGCGGTCCGTTTCTACCTGTGTTTTCCGCTTTGGGACGACGAGAGCTTCTTGTGCGTCAATTTTATTGACCGCAGTTATGCCGAATTGTTGCGTCCGCTCGATTATCACCAAGTGGCACCGGTTTTATTTTTGTGGATTGAACGAGCCGCAGTCCAATTGCTCGGCTATTCCGAGTACTCGCTTCGTTTGTTCGCATTTGTTTGTTCGATTGCCAGCGTTTTTCTTTTTCGTCGAGTGGCCGAACGGCTGCTGTCTGGGCCGGCATTGATCTTTGCGGTTGCGATCTTCGCGGTTTCATATCCGGCCATTCGTTATGCGGCGGAAGCGAAGCCGTATGGTTCAGACATGTTCGTATCGTTGGTGATGCTCAGTTTGACGGTTTATTGGTTGCAACAACGTGACGTTCGTAGGTTGTGGTGGCTGACAATGTTGATGCCCTTGGCCGTTGGAGTGTCGTATCCAGCGGTGTTTGCTGGCGGAGGTCTCAGTCTTGTCGTCGGTTGGACGCTCTGGCGTGAAAGAGGAACTCGAAAAAACTGGCTCGCGTGGATTGCGTGGAACCTGACGCTCGTGGCGAGCTTCGTGTTCTGGTTCTGGTTTGCTGGCCGGACCCAAAGCGGGGCCGAGGGTGAATTCATGGGGGATTTTTGGCGGTTACATTTCCCCCCCGTTCGCGAGCCCTGGAAGTTGCCATTTTGGATGCTTTGGACTCACGCGAGTGATTTCTTGGCGTACCCGCTTGGTGGCCCCAATTGGGCAAGTTCGGTCACGCTACTGTTCTGCTTCGCGGGCTTGTGGCGAATGACACAGAAGCGGCAGTTCGTTTTGCTCGGCTTGCTCTTCGGGCCGCAGAGTTTGCATTTCCTGGCAGCAGCTTTGCAGCGTTACCCTTATGGCGGTCATGTGAAGTTCTCACAGTATTTGGCTCCGATGATTTGCTGCATCATTGCCGTCGGAGTCGTGCAGTGTATGGAGTGGTGGGCTCGTCGAGGTCATTCAATCCAACGTGCCTTTGCCTTGGATTGTGCGATTCTCGCGGCGATCGGAGTGGGCGTGATCTGTCGTGACGCAGCGATCCCGTACAAGACCCGTTCCGATTATCGAGCTCGTTCCTTTGCTCAAGCATTTTGGTTTGGAATTCAAAGTGCCGAAGAGGTGCTTTGTTTGAAAAGCGACCTGGGACTCGATTTTGTTCCAGAGCAACATCGCGAGCTCAGTTGGTCCGCTCAATTCCGTTGCAACCGAGCGATCGAAGTCAGTCGAGCGCATTTGCGACCGGCCGATCTATCGCGAGTGGCCAAAGATCATCCGCTCCGTTGTGTGATGTATCGCGACGCTCGGTTTGATCTCGATCAACAATCGCTTGATCGATGGCTCGCAGATATGAAAACGCACTACGAGCTTGTTGCTCACGAAAGCCTGCCGTTTCCGCGTTTCGCCAAAAACGACACTCGTCTTGTCGCGATGGAATACGTCGATTCGTACAAGTTCATCCCGCGCAATGGCGAACTGACGCCTTCATCACCGCCACCATTGGCTGATCGACGACATGAATTGCGGAGATGAGCGTGCATTCTTCGTTAATGAAGCTCAATCACTGAGGTGATAGAAGAAACGACGGCGGCATTGGTTGCTATTCTCCAGCATTCATTGGAATGTCGCGAATGGGATTGATTTCACAATTAGTAGTGAATTTAGATTCGATGCCAAATTAAGTTTTGCCGATTTCAATTGGTTTCTCGGTCCAGAAGTCCGTGAACTCGGCGCGTTCTGAGTCATTGTAGTCCTGATCGAGCCAGCCAGCGCGAAGGGGATTACCGTAAACACCGTCGTTGGCATCTTTCAGATAAATGCCGCCATCGAGAATTATGATGCACGAATAGGTGTTGTCCCTCCAAACATGGGTCACGGTCCGACCAATAAGCTCATCAACGGGTATTCCGTCCGTTGTGCCGTTGCAGACCATGTCGGAAAGCGATGCGAGAGTTAATTCCGCAATGAAAAGATCTAAGACGATCCCGGATTCAAGGCGGAGGAAGTGAGAGCGAAATGCGGCGGGGCCAATTCCTTCAAGGATGAAGACAGGGTTTGACATCGGCGAGTGCCCAATTTGCATCAGGCGAGAATTCAAGATCGACTCCACGGGTAGAGATTCCATTGATTCAACCAAACTCTTGGTGTCGATTGTCACGGGGAGGTATCGAACTGATGTTTGAATCGCTCACTTCTTCGTCGGCTCTTTCGCTTCGAGCTCCGGAACGAGTTCAATGAGAACGTCGGTGCCAACCGGCGGAATGTGTTCTGTCCAGGTTTCCCACATCAGGTTCGCTTCGCCTTCCGCGGTACTCTTTGTGGCGAGGTCGAGCATGGCGGATGGGAAGTTTGCGACGCAGATCAGCTCGCCTCCCTCAGCGAGGTATGACTTCTTGCCGGTTGCTTCATCGACATAGAAACCGCTCCCGGTGAAGACCCAAGGTGCGTCGAGTGGCTTCGGCTGAGTGGCCTGGAAGAACTTTTTAATCGCTTTGCGATACTGCTCGTTTTTGGACAACTCCAAAAATGTGTCGCGCTGTTTTTCGCTCATTTCGCCGAACCAATAAAGTTCTTTGTTTTTGTCATCCCACTTCAAGTCGCTTCCCTCTAGCAGATTCAGTCCTTCGGGTTTCGACTCAAAGATTTCGACGAAGAACCGCCGTGATGAATTGCGAACCCAGTTTTCGGCAGGTTCACGATGCGGCTTCCCTTGCTTGTCGGTCCATTGGCAAAAAATCCGAATGCGAGTCCCTTTTGGCGGTTCATATTCGGGTTGAAATCGAACCGGCGAACCGGCCTTCGCGCCCAAGGCTAACAACCCGGTGTGAATGACATACGCTTCCGAATCGATCGACACAATCGATTCATGTTCCTTCGATTGCTTGCGGCAGGCGAACATTTCAAGCACCCCCTCACGCAAGCAGACTTTTGATTTGAGCAAAAGCCGTTTGCCGGAGACGTCCAAGAGCACGGTTCCTTGAGCGTTGAGAGGAACAGGCTCCTTGGACTTGCTGGCCTCGGCAGGCTTTGTCGGTTTCTCAGTCGGCTTTTTCTCATCAGCCGCATGGGTCAGGACATCGCCGATCAGACTGAAGCCAATCACGACAACGAACGCCAAACGAAGAGTGCTCTCAATGCAGAACATGCAGGTGAGCCGCGCGGCGTTAGTCCCCGGACCCTTCGCCATCGGGATCCGGAGGCTAACGCCACTCGGCTTGCATGATTTGTTGCTGTGGCTGGCCCGAAGGGAGAACGCGTTCGCGAACAAGTGTGGTATTGGCATGATCGAGGAATGCTCCGAAAAGTGACCGAGAAAACTGTGGCGAGTATAGCCAGCTAACAGAGACCGCGCAGGCGATTCGCTTGGCGAAAGAATCAACCGGTCAGTTGGGAATTTCAACGGCTGAGTGATTTGTCGGAAGGGTTCAAAGCATCGACAGCGAATTAAGTCTAGGCAGCGAATGGGCCGTCTTCATTCGCTGCCTAGACTTAATTCGCTGTCACCTTTTGCCGCCTCTTCGATCGACAGCAACTGCACTGGCAGGTGATTACGAACCATCGTCATTCGGACCGAGGTCTCAAACTGACTCCCCCCAACCACGCCAGCAAGTCGCCGATGAACTGTTCCGGTTGCGGTTCGAATTCCAGTGTGTGACGCGCTTCCGGGTATTCATGTAACGTGACGTCACTCGTGCTGAGACGTTGTCGCCAGGCTTTTGTCGCCGCGTTGTCGATGATGTCGTCTTTGCCTGCGAGCATCAGCAACACCGGTCGTTGAATCCCAGGTGCGGATTCGATGGCTTCACGTGTGATGTCTTGGTGGGCCAGCAAAAAGCCGACAGTCACTTCACGCAGCGCGAGCCGATCACGGCGGATGAATTCCTGCCACTGCGGTTGTCCGGTAAAGAGCGCCGGATCGCTCAGTGGAATTTCAATGCGACGGTGCCGAATGTCGAGCTTCCGTGCGAGCGATAATCTCGCATTCTGCCAACGTGTCGGTTGAACTCGGGCACAAATCCCCGGATACAACAACGCGACAGCGTCTAACAAATCTGGTCGCCGAGCTGCGACGATTGCTGCGAGCTTGCCTCCCCAACTCACTGCCTGCAATACGATTGGGGTGCCGGGCGCGAAACGATCTCGCTGTTGGCGGACGTAGGTCAGCACTTGAATAACATCGTTGATCAATCGCTCGGCATGGGGCGCATCGCCACGTCGAGAAAAGTTACGGCCGGAGCCGCGACGATCAACAAAAAGGACGTCGTATCCCGCTTCGCACAGGGCGCGGTTCGAGCGGTCGTACCAGCCACCGTGACTCTGAACTCCGTGCAGCGCGACGATGAACGCGCGAGGTGTCAAACCGACTGGCAGCCAATGACGGCAGCTCAATCGATATCCGTCGGACATCGTGATCTGAATAAAGGTCGGTTCCATGCGTCAGAGGTTACTGAATTCATCTCAAAAACGCTGTGCCCGCTGTGAAGTTTTTCGTAGCCGTCACGATCAGCGTGACGGCTACGCATTTGAGAGATTGATGTATTAAAGGGTATCCAACGCGGCGAGCACTGATGCCGGGAACGCGAACGATTCGTTGATCTCCGACGCGGGGTCGATGATCGTGTCCGTTCCTTGTCCACCGGCGATCACATCGGCTGAACCTTGGCCGTTGATCGTGTCGTCGCCATCTTCGCCAATGAGCGAGTCGATCCCCGCGCCGCCAAAGAGTTG
>CAIJTL010001235.1 GCA_903823545.1 uncultured Planctomycetaceae bacterium | reverse complement strand
TGGCATCGCTCCACAACGAAAGCCACGGGGCCAGTGGCGCCAGCGGCGAGCGAATCGCTTTGACGTTCCAACGTGACGCGGTTGACCCCTTGCCGCTCGATACGCCGCTGTTCACGGTTCCGAAGGGATTGGTTCGTATCCTCAACCGCGACTTGGCCACGGCTGGCATTCCGACATGCGACGATCGGGGACAATCAATTGACGTTCACGCCTTGCGGAAGTCGTTCGGAACGCTATTGAGTAAAGGGGGCGTTGCACCACGAACGGCTCAAGCGGCAATGCGTCACTCGACCATCGACCTGACAATGAACGATTACACTGATCCACGATTGTTGGACGTGCAAGGGGCTTTGGACTCTCTGCCGTCGTTGCCGCTAGGATCTCACCCGAACGGAAACGAAAAACAACGAGCACAAGCCACTGGAACCGAAGGGGCCTCGAATTGGCGTCCCGATTTGGTTGCAGCAACGGTTGCAGCAACGGTTGCAGTAGCCTTCGACGTTCGGAGCCTTTCGAGGCCATTTCCTGTCATCACATCGGGAAACGCTGATCAACGAGCGACGTTACAGCCGAACGCTGAAAACCCCACGAAACCAAGCAAAAAAGCCTTGTTCGCAGGGTTTGCAAACAAGGCTTTTCGAGTGGAGCGGAAGGGAGTTGAACCCTCGACCTCTGCATTGCGAACGCAGCGCTCTCCCAACTGAGCTACCGCCCCTCTAAGCGGGCGGCATGGTAGCAACTTCCTGGTTGAAGAAAAGCCATCATTGACGGAGATGCTGACTACTTTTTGTTGGGACTGGCGGTATCGGTTAGAGATTTCAACTCGGCTTCGAGCGTTGCGATCTGCTGGGCGATCTCTTTCGATTCTTGAAGATCGTCGTTTTGTTGGCGTGCTCCAGAAAGTTGCTGACGCAGACGTTGCAATTGGCTGCGGAGGACGTCGACTCGCTTTTTGCTTTTTTTGTCCATAAGGGGCTTTCTTGGTGGCTCTTTCTTTCGATGTGTTTGGTCCTCAAACTTAGGCAACACAGTAACGCGTCCGTCGCTCACGGAGCTAGCGTATTTTGAAATCGCGGCCATTCATCACTGGCTCGAATTCTGGATTGGAATGACTTTAGATGGCTCACCCGATCGATCGTTTCCTGCGGGACAATTACACCGTCGAAGACGTGCGAACGATTACGCGGCACCTCGATGAAAGTGGAACATTTCAGTTTCCAACTTTACCGAGCGGTCTTTTTTCAGCGGCGATCACGCAGTCTCAGGAGTTGGAATACACCGGCTACCAAAACGTTTGGGTGCGAGACAACATTCATATCGCTCACCATTTTTACGTGTTGGGGCAACCTGATCGAGCAGTCGCTGCAGTCGCGGCAATGACTCGTTTTTTTCATACTCAACGTAACAAGCTGCGTGACATCATCACGGGCAAAGCGGACCCTCAAAATGTGATGCTGCGGCCTCATATTCGTTTTGATGGCGTCAAGTTGGCCGAACTGTCCGAAACATGGTCACACGCGCAAAACGATGCCATTGGCTATTGGCTCTGGCTGGGAACCACGTTGGCACGCGAGGGGCATTGGCAGCCATCGGCCGACGACATCAAGTTGCTTTCCAATTTCGTGCAGTACCTCGAAGCGGTTCGATTTTGGGAAGATGAAGATAGCGGCCACTGGGAAGAAGCTCGCAAAGTGGAGGCATCGAGTATTGGAGTGGCGACTGCGGGGCTGATCGCTTTGCGAGATTATTTTGCAACGATGGCTTCTGCTCAAATGCCTTTTGGGGCGACAAAGTCGTTTGTTGATCAGACCTGCCGTCGAGCGGAGTCACTCATCGAGCGTGGTCGATCGGCACTCAACGCGATCTTGCCGCACGAGTGCGTTCAAGCGGAATCAACAAAACAACGCCGATACGACTCGGCTTTGCTGTTCTTGATTTACCCGGTTCAGATTGTTTCGGACGAGCAAGCAGATCGAATTGTCAGCGATGTCGTCGAACACTTGGAGGGGCCGTATGGGATTCGTCGTTATCTCGGCGATTCGTATTGGTGCGCGAACTACAAAGCGTTGCTCGACCCCAACAACCGGACAACGGATTTCAGCAACGACATGGCCGCACGCGATCGATTGCTACAACCTGGAGGCGAAGCGCAGTGGTGTATCTTCGACCCGATTCTTTCGGTCATTCATGGGCGGCGTTTTCAATCGACCGGCGATAACGATCGACTGCGGTTACAAACGGAGCACTTCAACCGGAGTCTGCGACAACTCACGAGCGATGATGGGCCGTTTCCACCGTTACGTTGCCCAGAATCGTACTACTTGGAAAATGATCGCTGGGGACCAAACGACATCACTCCACTGCTGTGGACTCAGGCAAACCTGCGTTTGGCATTACACTTTTTCGAACAAAGCTTGAGTGGTCACCAAAAGGGTTGATGAGAACATGGCAAAGCGTGTTGTGTTGGCAATGAGCGGGGGAGTGGATAGTTCCGCAGCAGCAGTCTTGTTGCAACAGCGGGGCTAC
>CAIJTL010001234.1 GCA_903823545.1 uncultured Planctomycetaceae bacterium | reverse complement strand
GACCAGTCGTTTCCACTTCAGAAGTCAGCACGCTCGTATCGAATCTTTTGCTTGGGAGGATCGACGACTTACGGTCGGCCTTACAAGGACGCATTCTCGTATGTCGGTTGTCTCAGAAATCTGCTGACACAACTGGCACCAGATCGCGATTGGCAAGTCGTCAACTGCGGAGGAATCTCATACTCCAGTTATCGGCTTGCGGCTCTCATGGAAGAACTGAGCCAATATCAACCGGACCTCATCATCTTTTGCGAGGGACACAACGAGTTCTTGGAAGAGCGAACTTATCGCACTCTTCGAGAGCGATCACGCTTTGTGAATTGGGGAGTTCAAGCCGTCAGCCGCCTGCGATTAGCAAGGGCACTGCATGACGCACTGAAACCTTGGATGCAGCCAGCCTCAAGTTCGCGAATGAAGGCCGATGTCAACGTCATTCTCGACAACACGGTAGGCCCCGAGTCATACCATCGTGATCCTGAGCTTCGGCGCAACGTCTTGCATCATTTTCAGAAAAGTGTCGAACGTATCTGCGCGTTATCCCGCGGGGCGGGTGCCAAAGTTGTTTTGGTGCAACCCGCAGGAAATCTGCGAGACTTCAGCCCGTTCAAAAGTGAGAAGTCCGCTTCGAATCAGCATGTTCCTGAATTTGAGCGGCATGTTCGAGTGGGGCGAGAGGCGTCGAAGCGAAATGCCCCTCAAGCGGCACTTCAAGCTTTCACGCAAGCGATAAAACTCGATCCACTACACGCGGACGTGAGGTTTCTGGCGGGACAAGCGACGCTGGAATCGGAAGACTTCGTGACCGCGAAAAAGCATTTTGTGGCCGCCAAGGATGAAGACGTTTGTCCTCTCAGAGCGATCTCAGAAATCTCTCCGATTGTGGAAAGCGTTGGGCGTGCGAATGATGCAGACGTCGTGCCTTTTCCCGAATATGTCGCTCAGCGCTGTCGCCAGCGATTAGGGCATGACATTCCCGAAATAGAATCATTCGTCGACCACGCACATCCACATCCCCAATTGCATTTGGAACTGGCCGTACTTTTGGTTCGTGAGATGGCTCGCATGGGTTTGCTCCAAAAGAATCAAATTGCCTCGATCGATAATGCGGCTGAGACCGAGTCCGAGAGATTGATCGCATCACTGACTCCAGCGATCAAAGCGGACGCACTTTGCACGCTCGCACAGGAATTGACCTGGGGAGGTAAGGTTCGGGAGGCGCTTCCGATATCGCGCGAGGCTGCCGAGCTAGCTCCCGACAATGCTTGGGTCTTGTGTCAATTCGGACGTCTCTTGGAGAAAACTGGTAACGATGAAGAAGGGTTAATGACCAATCGTCGTGCAGTTGCGGCTGATCCCAATGAGGCGTTCGGACTTGAGCGGCTCGGGAATGCGCTGCTTCGTCAAGGACGGACTTCTGAGGCTCGATATTGGTTACAGAAGGCTGTCTCCCACCCAGCAGACCATGCCGCACCATTATCGTTTCGCACAGCCGTGCGGATTAGTTTGGGAGAATGCCACTGGCAATTGGGGGACTTCGCTTCGGCTCGTAATTGCTACCGCGACGCGCAGCGCATTGATCCACAATCCGAATTGATCAATGATCGCCTGCGTCGCGCATCAAGTGCTTCGTTCTAGAGGTCATCCTAATGAGTGACCGGTGCCCACGATCTGAGCCTCTCATGAAAACAACGTTACTTCTCAGGATTGGTTGTCTCTTTCTGTTGGTGGTAGGGGGCGTTTTTTTCTTCGTAGCGAGGACCGAAAGAGGTCTTGAAGAGCGGGTGGCCGGCATGAAACCGGAGCTTGAGAAACCGCGGGCCAAGCAAGACATCGTCTCAATCCGAAAAGCGGCCTTGCACGAGCGACGGAAAAAGGAACCTCGTTCTGTGGGTTTGCCGAATCTGACATTCTGGTGGGACGGTATCCCGCCAAAAGTGCGTCAAATTAGTTCAGAAACTGGGCCCGAGAGCAACATTCATGCGAGCGATTACACAGGGCCAAAGTCCTGTCAGAAGTGCCACGCGAAGAACTACGCAGATTGGTATCAGCATCCTCATCGCCGGATGAATGCAGTGGCAAATGAAGAGAACGTGCTCGGTGACTTCACGGGAACAAAGAAGATCGATTATCTGGGAGGCGAGGCGACTTTTTTTCGCGAGTCTGATGGCTTTCGGATGCGTCTGACTCGCGGAGGTGTCACTCTTCTCTATGACGTGCATCAGACAATCGGGTCTCGTTTTTTTCAGTACTACATCGGCCGTTTGCTGGTTGGGGCGACGTCAGACACCTCGCCCTTGTTTCGGATCAATCACGTGCTCCCCTTTGGGTATTGGCTGGATCGCGAGGAATGGATTCCGGTCGTTCACGTGGGACATGAGCTGCCCGATGGTCAACGTGATGACCCGTTTCAACTGCCTGAGAGTCCGAAGCCGGGAATCAACTTTCTTCCGTATGCTTCCAACTGCAATATGTGCCACACCACGTTTCCTCTAGCGGACGACTTCGTTCGCAAGCCCGAGCAAATCGCGAAGCACACGCCCGTTAGATTGCACTGGCACTTGTCCCGTTATCTTCAGCAGTCACATCCCGAATTATGGGGCAAGCTGGGCGATCCGTTGGATGCGACGAACGAGCAAATGATGCACCTCCCAGAGCCGCTGATGGATTATGAAGCGGACGAGCATGCCGTCGCCTTGGGTATCAGTTGCGAATCGTGTCACCTTGGCTGCAAGCAGCATTCCGAAGGGAGACAGCGTAAGCCAGACTTTCACCCACGCAGCCCGTACTTGCTTGCAGAAACCAAGAACCTGAAGGGCATGACCGGTCGCACTCACCAAAATGTCAACTGGGCCTGTGCTCGATGTCATGTCGGCGAGCGACCCAAGTTCGCGGGAGGCATGGCAACATGGAATTCAACGGAGTATTCGGACGCGATGCTGGGAAGTTGTTACTCCGAATTGAAGTGCGTTGATTGTCATTCGCCTCATCAAGCCACCGGCAAAACTTGGCCACGCACACCCCAACAAGACGATGCGAGTTGCATGCGTTGCCACAGCAAGTTCAATGATGCGCAATCAATCGTCGCGCATACGCATCATGCGGCCGACTCGGTGGGGTCTAACTGCATGAACTGCCACATGCCACGGATCAATGAGGGACTGCAGTCGGTCGTGCGGACACACACCATTTTCTCGCCAACGAACGCCGCGATGCTGGAGGCCAATCATCCGAATGCCTGCAATCAATGCCACGTCGATAAACCGATCGACTGGACGCTGAGGTCATTGAAGGATTGGTACGGTAAGAGTTATTCAGAAAAGAAACTCGCGAACTCGTATCCGCTTCGTGACCAACCAGTGGCTGTCGGTTGGCTGAAAAGCAACAACGAAGCAGTTCGACTGATTGGTGCCGCCTCCGTCATCCGCGGCAAGAACAAGCATCTTTGTTCAGAATTGATCGACATGCTAGACGATCCTTTTCTGATCAACCGCCAGTTCACTCAACGCGGCGTTGAGGAAATGAAAGGCATCCGACTTGAAAAGTATGGCTATCACTTTTTCATGTCGCCGCATGAGCGTGCGGACGCATTAGTCAAAATCCGCGATGCTCTGGCCGATTAAGCACATCATTCACATCAACAACTCGTTTTGTTTGAACTGTCCGAGCCCCAAACTGAATTAGCCCGCATCAGCAGACGTAAGTGCCTCAGGCTGATTCAACATCCTTATTTTGGCAAGGAGTGGCTAGTACACGACACCAAATCATCGATTGTTCCATTGCCTTAGCCGTGTCACTTCTAGGCTTTGTCAGAGAATTGGTGTTTTCCCTGAATGCGATGTTTTGCCAGATTGCAAATGATGGACTTCCAAATCAGCGTTTGATTTCATTTACAGTGCATACGAACTATAGGTGGAGTGCCATAACACCAATTGTCGCGACATCGCCATCTTTAGAACGGGTGCCTAAGTTAGGATTTCCATCCTTTGTCGCCAAAGATGAACCAGTCTCTTTCCCGCTCCGAGAACGTCCAGTGGAGTTCGTCGTGTTTGCGTCACGTTGGCTGAATCGCATTTTCTCGGGACTCGCGGTGGTACTGATCGCGCTCTGTATCATCATGAACCGCTGGAGGGGCGAGCCGGTAAGCGATGCCGAGCGAATGCTACAAGAAGCGGCCGAGCTGCTGGCGGCTGAGCGATTCGATGATGCAGGGCCACTGGCTTGGGAGGTCATGCGCGGACAAACCTTTCGTGAAGAAGGAACGCTGATCGCCGCGAGAACGGGAGCGAGATTGAAACGCTCGCAGCCGACTTATCGACGTCAATCGAGTGATCAGACTCCAGCGGCGAATGCGACCCTCGAACAGCTTTATGATCACGCCGACCGATTACTCGATGCCGGTCGAATCCGCGAGGCCGAGCAATGGCTCCGCGAGGTCTTGGCTCGCGACGCCAGGCACCACGATGCCAATCACAATCTGGCCATGTTGCTGCGGCTGGAAAATCGTTTCCGCGAAGCTCAGCCTTATTTGCTGGAGCTGTATCGCCAGGGATGTTTTCGGCGTGAGTACTTGTTGACGACGGGGCGGGGTGAGAATCGCGGGCTGCTAACGGGAGGAGACGATCTTTATGTCGATCTCTGCTTGGCCAGTGTTCCGTCCGATCCGCTTCCTACGCTCAATCGAGTGAGCATCGAACAATATGTGGCCGATCCGAAAGCCTCGTTACGAATGCTCGATGCTGTTGTCTCGCAATATCCGGAGATGGTTGAAGCACAAGCACGTCGTGGCTGGTTGTTGCAGACAAGTGGGATGGACGAAAAATTCTTGGCGTGGAACCGCTCGCTCAACCACTCTACCGAAGAGCATCCACTGGTCTGGACTGCTCGCGGATTGTACTTGCACGGCCATGGCGACCCACGCGGAGCCGTTCATTGCTTACTGCAAGCAGTCGAACTCGATCCGATCAACCGGCAGGCCTTTTATCAGTTGACGCAATTGTTTCGCGAATTGGGCGAAGGTTCGCGAGCCAATGCTTGTGCTCAGCGTGCGAGTTTGTTGGAGCGTTTCGAGTCCGTACTAGGAGCACCGCCTACAACACTTGAGCAACTTCTTGATGCCGTAGAGATCGCAACTGCTTTACAGCGACCTTGGGAAGCATTGGGTTGGGCTCATGAAGCGGCTCGGCTTTTCCCCAACGATCCGTCGCTACGAGAACTCGTCGCGCGACGGCAATCTGAAGTGTCGCCGCAGATGCCGCTGTGTGTGGTTGAGCCATATGCAGACTGGCGTATTTCGGCGGGCGAGTATCCGCATCCCGATTGGAACTCGCTGATGTCTAAAAAACGCGAGCGAGAAATGCCTGCGGCTCGGAGCCACTCGGTTCGATTTGCAGATCGGGCCAAGAGCATGGGAATCGACTTTCTATTCAAGAACGGGGCCGCGCCCGGTACTGCTTACATGTTCGAGTTAAGCGGTGGCGGAGTCGGGGTGTTGGATTTCGATGGCGATGGCTGGTCCGATCTTTATCTGACGCAAGGCTGCAATTGGCCGGTCGATGATCATGATACGCAAAATGTTGACCGTCTTTTTCGCAATGTGCTGGGCGAACGATTTGAGGAAGTCACGAATGTTGCGGGATTGGTCGAGAACGGACTGAGTCAGTCAGCAAGCGTCGGTGATTTCAACGCAGATGGTTTCCCAGATGTGTATGTCGGCAACGTCGGCGCGAATCGACTCTGGATAAACAACGGAGACGGGACGTATCGCGACGCGACCGAGGCTGCTGGTATCGCGGGGAACGACTGGACCGCCAGTGCGGCATTCGGCGATTTCAACGGAGACGGCATTCAGGACCTTTATGTCGTGAATTACTTGAGTGGCCCCGATGTCTTCACCCGAAAATGTTTTCATCCGGTCGGTAATGACCG
>CAIJTL010001233.1 GCA_903823545.1 uncultured Planctomycetaceae bacterium | reverse complement strand
CGGTTCGCGGTGGACTCGGCGGGGACACGTTCAACTTCAACACCGCCGGAGCGGAACTGACCGGCTTGATCGACGGCCAAGGTGGCTTGGACCTGTTGCAAGGGAGCCAAATCGACAACATCCGAGTGGTTGGCGCGACTGGAGTCGGTGAATTCCAGGTCACCGAAGACAACATCATCGGCACCTTGTCCGGGATCAACCAAATTGTCGGCAACGGCAACGGCACGTTCGCTGGCAACAACAATCTCCCCGGCACATGGACATTGAACGGAGCCACGACTTTCTCCGACGGTGGAGTGGGTGGCCCGATCGGCGTCGCTGGCTTTGCCAACCTGCAAGCGGGTGACGACGGCGACACGTTCAACGTTAATGGCAACACGACCGCCAACATCCTGGGTGGCGCGTCCCTCGACACGATCAATTTGACAGCGACCTTGGACGGCGACATCGACGCGGATGGCGGCAACGACCTCATCAACTTCAACAGCTCCAGCGCCTCCGTGACCGGCGACATCGATGGTGGAACCAGCGCGATGTTGAACTTCGCTGGGTTCGGCACACCGGTCACGGTGAATCTGACCGACTCCGGTACCATCGACGGCTTCCGCGGCACGGCCACCGGCATCGGTGGGACGTTCGACAACATCACCACGATCATCGGCAGCGCGGGGAATGACACGCTCGTCGGCGATGATGTGACGAGCACTTGGAACGGACTCGGTTCGCTCACGCAGACCTACACGACCGGTGCGGGTGTGGCACAACGGACGTTGCTGTTCGTCAACATCGAGACGCTGCAAGGGAATCTCGGCGCGGACACGTTCAACACGACCAACAACAACGGGCTCACTCTGCGTGGTGGTGCGGGGAACGATCGGTTCAATCATGCGGCCGATCAGGTGCCGAACTTCATCGACGGGCAGACGGGAACCGACACGGTCGATTACTCGTTGGATTTGGGGGGCAACCCCTACGACCTCGCTTTGGGAACGACGGAAGGCTTCGGAGATATCGGATTCTCGGACAACATTGAGGTTCTGAACGGTGGAACTGGCGATGACACGCTGACTGGCGTGGTCGGAGCCGATGCGGTTTGGACGCAGGGGGCGACTCAGACTTACCAGCACGTGGCGAGCGGTCGCGTGCTGACCATCAGCCTGTTTGATACCTGGCAAGGTGAGTCCGGCGTTGATACCTACAACATCCAGACGACCAACGCCGCGAACATCACGCTAGCCGGTGGTGCGGGGAATGACGACTTCTTCCTCACCGTGCCGTTCAATGGCCAGATTGATGGCGAAGGGGGAACCGACGCGCTGCGACTGTTGGGTGCGAATGCCAGCGTGAGCGTCAACGGCGTCGGAACGACCGACGGCCTGCGAGGTGACTCGAACCAGATCACCGGGACCTCTTCCGAATTCGACAACATCAACACGTTCCAAGCGTTTGTCGTCGGTGGGACCTTCACGGGTGGGAACACCAACAGCACGTGGACGATCGACGCAGCGGCCAGCGCGATCTACAGCAACGGATTGGTGACGGTCGGCCTGACCGGCTTCGTCAACCTGCAAGGAAACAGCCAGGCCGACACCTTCAACGTCATCGCCCCCAGCACGTACAATCTGCTGGGTGGTGACGGAGATGACGTGTTCGACGTCGATGCGGCCTTGACCGGTGCGATCAGCGGCGAAGGTGGGAGCGACACGCTGCGTGGCGACCTGATCGACGACCTGCAACTCACAGGGATCACCGCACCCGGCGTCGGCTTCACCGGCACCGAGGGGAGCATCAACGGGGGCTTCAGTGGCATCAACTCGATCGAAGGGAGCAACACGGTCGATAGCGTCTTCAGAAGCATCAACGCCCTCGGCACGGATGCGGCTTGGACGATCAACGGAGCAGGTTCCAGCTACACAACCTCCGGGAACACTCTGAGCATCCTCGGCAACTGGGACACGCTGGTGGGTGGCCGAGGCATCGACACCTACAACATCACCGGTGCGACCGACGTTGATTTGGTCTCTGATCCGGTCACCGCCTTGGGAACGCCTCCGACCTTCATTGCGGGACAATCCGCAGCAGACATCTTCACGGTGGATGCGGTGTTGACCGGCAACATCTTCGCTGGGCCGGGAAATGACAGCGTCGCAGTCACACCGGTTGGCCAAGTCACCGGCACTGTGGACCTCGGCAACACCGGCACGATCGACCTTTCGTTGCAGAATGTGTCACGGACGGTGAACCTCACCGCCGTCGGTTCGATCGACGGGTTCCAAGGGAACGTCCCCGGCGTGATCGGCTCGTTCAACAACATGACGACGCTGATCGGTGGTGCGGCCAATGACACACTGGTCGGCCAGAACGCGACAGCGGTATGGAACCTGACCGCCGCGAATCGCACCTACGTCAGCGGTGGCCAAACCTTGACGATCTCAGGTATGGAGACTCTGCAAGGTGGCACCGGTGCCGACACCTACAATGTGACCGCCCCACACATCGGCGATCTGCTGGGTGGCGATGGTGCCGACATCTTCAACATCAACTCTCAAGTGACCGGCGTCGTGAGCGGCCAAGGTGGTGCGGACATCCTGCAAGGGAACTTGATCGACGGCGTGGTCATCACGAACGTGGATGTCAACGGCTTCGACGGAACCGAAGGAGACATCGGCGGTGGCTTCGCTGACGTGGAAACGATCAACGGCAACGGCGGTGCGAGCAGCACCTTCACCGGTAACAACTCGTCCGCGATCTGGGACTTGGACGGCACGCCGACTTACACGACCAATGGCAACACCGCGAACATCTCGAACTTCGGCACGCTGATCGGTGGCAACGTCGATGACCGCTTCAACGTCACGGTGGCGAGCCAGTTTACTCTGCAAGGTGCCGATGGCGACGACATCTTCGACATCGACGCGGTCCTGACCGGCAACGTCGATGGCGGAACCGGCAGCAACACGTTGCAAGGCAACGTCTTCATCAACTCGGTGATCACGAACCTGGATGGCACCGGAGCGGACGGCACAGCGCTCGGTGCTGTCACCGGCGGCTATGTCGAAATCGACAACCTGATCGGCTCAGCGGGTGGCACGCTGACCGGTTTGAATTTGGTCAGCTTCTGGAACCTCACACTGGCACCGACTTATTCGGCTGGTGCTGGCACGGTCGGCTTCAACGGCTTCAGCACGCTGCAAGGTGGTTCGGATGTGGACTTTTTCACCGCCATAGCGAACAACAGCCCGTTCAACATCCTGGGTGGTGACGGAGCGGACAGCGTCGAAGTCATCGCCGGGGCCACGCTGACTGGTAACGTCAACACGGGAGCGGGAGCCGACTTAGTTCTGTTTGCAGGCAACACCGGCAACATCGTCGGTAACGTGGACTTTGGTTCGAGCGGCACGCTGTTATACGCATTCGCTTCACCGGTCAGTGTGACTCTGAATGCGGTCGGCACGATCGACGGCTTCCGAGGCTTGGCGGGTGGAGCCTCGCAGATCAGCGGCACGTTCGACAACCTCACGAACCTCGCCAGTGGCGGAGGAAGCGACACGTTGACCGGCCAGAACGCGGCAGCAACGTGGCAATTGAACGGCGCAGGTGGATTCCAAGGTGTCTATCAATCGGGTGGCCAAAGCCTGACCTTCAGCGGCTTGAACTCACTGGTTGGCGGCACGGGGAACGACTTGTTCAACGTCACGGCAGACCCGGGCGCCACGCTCAACGGTGGTGCGGGAGCGGACACCTTCGACATCGACGTGGCGCTGGGGACCAGCAACCTCACCGGTGGGACCGGCGCTGACATCCTGCAGGGTGACGTGATCAACGCGGTGACGCTGACCGCTCTCGACGCCAACGGTGCGGACGGAACCGAAGACAGCATCAACGGTGGGGTCAACAGCTTCACCGACATCGAGACCATCACCGGCAACGGCGGTTCGTTCACCAGCGTCGCGAACGCTGCCGGAACGTTCCGTTTGGACGGCACGCCGACCTACGAAATCGGAGCCAGCATCGTGAACCTCAGCGGGTTCGTCACGCTGCAAGGGAACACCGGCGTCGATACCTACTTGCTGACCGTCGCCAGTGCCTTTGAATTGCTGGGTGGTGGCGGCGACGACATCTTCGACATTGATGCGGCCCTGACCGGTCAAGTCGATGGCCAAGGTGGCACGAACGACGTCCTGATGGGCTCGACCATCGACGCGGTCATCCTGACCAACGTCAATGCCAACGGTGCGGACGGCACCGAGAACAGCATCAGCGGGAACTTCACCGACATCGAAACCATCACCGGCAACGCGGGGACGCTGACCGGCGTCAACGGCACCAGCTTGTGGAACCTTGATGGCTCGGCTCAATACTCGATGGACCTCGGAGCGACCTTCGTCAACTTCGGTGGCTTCGCCAATCTGGTGGGACTTGCTGGCGGGGACACGTTCAACGTGACTGGTCCTGGCCCAAGTGCGTTCAACCTCACGGGTGGTGACGGGGTGGACCTCTTCAATATCAGCGCGACTTTGACCGGCAACATCTCGGCCGGTGCAGGTGACGACGTCATCAACATCAACAACGGTGGCTCGGTGACGGGCAACGTCGATGGTGGCAACACGGCCCACTTGAACTACGGAGCGAACGCTGGCCCGGTGACGGTCACTCTGACCAACATCGGCACCATCGACGGCTTCCGAGGAACAGCCACTGGAATCGGTGGGACGTTCGACAACATCACGACTCTGACCGGCAGCTTGGGGACCGACACGCTCAACGGCGATGACCAAGTCAGCACCTGGAATCTCGGCGGCGCTCAAACTTACGTCAGCCAATTGCAGACGTTGAACTTCAGTGCCTTTGAGACACTCAACGGCAACAGCAACGCGGATACGTTCGACGTCACCGCGAACACGACTGCCAACCTCAACGGCGGTGCAGGGAACGATCGCTTCACGATCGCTGCGGGTGTGACGTTGACCGGAGCGATCAACGCGGGAACCGGAACCGATACGCTCGACGGACTCGGCATTGATGTGGTCGTCCTGACCGCTGTCGATGCCAACGGTGCGGACGGCACGGAGCCGAGCATCACCGGTGGCTTCATCGACGTCGAACAAATCGACGGCACCGCCGCTGGCAGCCTGACCGGAGTCAACGCGGCGACAGCCACGTGGGGACTCGACGGCTCGCCGACTTACACGATCGGTGCCAACAGCGTCGGCTTCACCGGCTTCTTGAACCTCTTCGGTAGCTCGGGAGTCGATACGTTCCAAGTGACGGCCGACTCGACCTACAATCTGTTTGGTTCAACCGGCAGCGACGTCTTCACGATCTCGGCCACGTTGACCGGTAGCGTCAACGGCGGTGGGAACTCAGCGGATACCGACACTCTCAACGGCACGGCGATCAACCTCGTCACGCTGACGAACTCGGACAACATCGACGGATTCGATGGAACGGAAGACAGCATCACCGCTGGCTTCAATGACATCGACACGATCACCGGCAACGGTGCGGTCGGCAGCACGCTGACCGGCGAGACCCTCGT
>CAIJTL010001232.1 GCA_903823545.1 uncultured Planctomycetaceae bacterium | reverse complement strand
GGGAAGTTTGACGCCACCTTTGATGATGGTCAGTTTGTCGATAGCAACTGCAGTAGCGACCGAATGGAAGAACTCTGCTAATCCAGACAATGAGAGGTCTAGCGTATGTATTGTCCGCTTTGGTCTTAGTGGGACGTTGACTGCAGACTTGTCGCCGTTCGTTCCCGCCGGCCCTGGGGTATCACCAGCCAAGCAGATCGTTGAATTCGGATCTGCCGCGTCGCGGCGACCGAGTAATCCAGGTGTCCGATCAGGCATGAGGTGCGGATTAAGGAGTCCGCAAATCCCCTGATTTGTATTACCCATGTCAAACTCTCGATGGTTAAGCAGATTGGGGAAACTTAGCTATCGGATAAATCAAGTGAGATGGCCACTCGATAATTCAGACCAGCGTGCCTGGAGTCAGTGTTATTGAGTAACGGTTTTTCGTTCGCACATGTGTTATAGAGTCGGGGTTTCCCAAGATTTCGTTCTTCGGAGAATTCAGCCAATCAACACTGTGGGCATTCCCAGCGCGATCACGCCGCCGTGGGCGGTCATGTCTCCCATGCGTGCGGCGGGTTGGCCGGCGATCAGGGTTATGAAGCTGCCCAGGGCGATGACATCGGGGGGGCCGACGCAGACGCACATGTCACCGACTCGGGCGGCGGGCATGCCGCCGATGAGGACGGTGATTCCGCCTGGTGGTAGCACGGGGCCGCCGACGTGAGGAATCGGTGGGACAGCGGGAGTGACCATCGGGCAGATATGCATGTCTCCGATGCGAGCGGCGGGAGTTCCCATTTTGTGGTCTCTGGTGTTTTCTGTGCGGCGGGAAACAGTTTCCCCTTGCCGTTAGCCAGCGAGTGATTGATTTCCGGATGTTTGTGACCACTTACTGGCGCGTCGTGCTAGTTTGGAAACTGCTTCTAATTCAGCTCGGCGGTATCGCGAGCGAATTGCAAACCTTGTTCGATGAAGCCCTGTAGTTTCATGGGGGCGCTTTCTGGTTCGGTGATGACGGCGGCGATCAACAAGGCTCCGGCGAGTGCTTTGCCGGTCAAATCGTTGGCAGGCGGAATGGCGTGATCCAACGATGGTGGGCCCAAGCTGCCGCCGCTGAAAAAGACTCCGAGTGCAACGCAGCCTGCGGGGGTGTCGAAGCCGACTGTCTTGGCAGCTAAGTGAGCCGCTCGACGACGGGCGTCCGTCGAATCTGCGAGCCACTCTTCGATCGCTTGTAGTGCCGCTTGAGTCGGTGGGGACAATTCTGGTCCAGCGACGCGTCGCACGCACTGATATGCCCAAGCGATCGACTCTCGCTTGGGGAGAGCCTGCGTCAAGAACTTGACCGCTTCGCTCCAGAGTTCGGCGGCAGCTAACTCCTCCAAATAGGCTTCCGGATTCATTCCCTCACGCTGGCAACCGATCGCCTCTTCTTCCGGTTCGTAACGTTTCCAGACATCAGCGGCGTTCTGAAAAGTGATCTTGGGGAGAGGGCCGATCGCCATGGAAGAAACCTTCGCAAGAACTGATCTGGTTAGAGAGTCTTTGTCAGAAACACGCGCGTTTTGCACTCATCGTCTTGGCGAGCGGGGCTAAAGCCGCCCCGCTCACCTGAAGGCATTGGGTTGCTGTGCTTGAGTCAGTTAATCATCGTGATCGCACCCTTGACCATCGTCATGGCTGAGCCTTGGACCGTTGTCATCAGTCCTTTCACTTCCGTTTGAATCTGGCCTTCGATCTTCACCATCATCCCTTTGATGGTGACTCCCATTTGATCGATCTTGATACTGCTTTGTCCGACCTTCAGTTCGATCCCTTGCATCGCTTCGGTGGCACTCTTGCCGAGCTTCAGCTTCGTCGTTTGGTTCCCCATCTTGATGGTGAGCGCGTCGTTGCCCATGTCGATTTTGACATCGCGGTTCCCCATCTTGATTTGGTGCGCGTCGTTCCCTTTGTCGATTTGAACGGTGCGATTTCCCGTTTTGACGACGTGAGTGTCGTTGCCGGTATCGACATTGACTGACCGATTTCCCTTTTTGATGGTGTGCGTGTCGTTGCCGGTGTCGACATTGATCGATCGATTTCCCTTTTTGATTGTGACTGTTTCGTTGCCGGTTTCGACCGTTTCTGTCCGGTCTTTGTAGACATCAATTGTCTGGCTGCCGTCTGACGCTTTCGAGCAGCCGACTTTCAACACTTGGTTGTTGAATATCTCGATTGTCTGATCCCCTTTGTCTTTCTTTTCAAAGCCGACTTTCCGAGTCTCGTTGTTTTCGACCACGCCATCGAAGTTCTTCTCGGCGTGAACGTAGATTTGCTCGGAGTCCTTCTTGTCTTCAAAACGCAACTCATTGAAGTTCGTCGTACTGGCGTTCTTGCTACTGCGGGACTTGAGGCCGCTTTGCGTCTTATTGTCTGGCAGCTTGTAAGGTGGCATCTGATCGAAGTTGTAAACGCTGCCGACGATCAGCGGCTGATCGGGATCACCTTCTTCAAACGCGACAACCACTTCTTGCCCGATGCGTGGGATGTGAACCATGCCCCATTGTTTTCCGGCCCACATCGT
>CAIJTL010001231.1 GCA_903823545.1 uncultured Planctomycetaceae bacterium | reverse complement strand
GCGACGGCAACGACAGCATGACCGGTGGCGAAGGGAACGACTTTCTCAACGGCCAAGGGGGCAATGACTCCGCGACTGGGAACAACGGAAACGACACGATCCTCGGCGGCATCGGCGACGACAGCCTGCTCGGCGACGGCACCGACGCGACCAGCACCGATATCGGCAACGACTCAATCCTCGGCCAAGGTGGCAGAGACACCATCGTCGGTGGTCGCGGTGCCGACACACTCGATGGCGGAACGGGTAAAGACGTGGTGCAAAGTACATTCGTGATAGATCCCAACTCGGCACCACCGGCTCCACCTGTTCCAACACCGCCAGTAACACAGACCCCAGCAGCCTTGATTCAAGACTTGCTGCCGACGACCTCGTCAGGTCCAGGTGCCAATCTCGGAACCAGTGCGACGCTGACGTTCGGCACTGGCGATGGCAGCCTTAGAGTCTCCGGCCTTGATGCTGCCGGTAACTTCCAAGGAACGCTCTTTGATCCTCAAGGTGCTCAATATGGAGCCGGAGACCCATCGTTCATTGAAGAGACTTACTTGCGGTTCGGCAGTGGAAACCAAACTTCCCTGAGTTCCAACGCCGCGATGACAGGTACGGCGACAGAAGCCAACAGCACATTCTCACAAGGCGGATTGAATTTCACGCTGCTGACTACGATCGGGCGGTTAAATAACGGTGCCGGGGTTCAAATTGGCGCAGTTGTCACTCGAAACTACGTCATCACCAACCCTGGAAGCGGAGCAGTGACGTTCGATCTAACCCGTTACACCGACTATCACCTGACGAATTATCCAACCGTCAACAACGATGGTGGTGGGCGAATTACTGACTCACGAGGGACAGATATGTTCTTCGAGAGTACGAACACGATTGTCGCAGGGAGCACTAACGCCTTCGTCGGCATCACGGGGATTGGTGGCGATGTCTTGGCGTCGAATCGCTATTGGCTGGCGGACCTATTTGTTGTCGATCCGGTTGGTCCACTTCCCAACACGATTGCAGGCGATACCAACAACGACGGCATTGTTGACGTCCCCACGATTGATAACCGCATTGCCGTGCGTAACGCATTTACGTTGACACCTGGCGCGTCAGCGGCCTACACGGCACACACAACGTTTGGCGTCATCGTTCCGCTACCAGTCAATCAAGCTCCAACCGGTCAGCCAGATTCGGGGACAACGTTCGGAGCGAACCCGATTACGTTGAATGTCGTGACGAACGACAGTGATCCAGATGGGGCATTGGATTTCACGTCTATTCAAATCGCGTCTGCTCCAACCAACGGCACGGCAGTCAGCCTGAATAACGGACAGATCGTTTACACGCCGACTGCTGGCTTCAACGGCACTGATACTTACACCTACACGATCGCAGACAACAACGGTGCTCGCACCGCGCCGATTACTGTGACGATCACTGTCATCGGTGGTGACTTTGTGGGGGACGTGCTGACGGGGTCTGATGATGATGACGTCGTCGTTGGCTCGTCCGGCAATGACACGATCAGCGCGGGATTGGGTAACGACTCAATCTTCGGTGATCTGGGTGATGACAATATCCTTGGCGGAGCTGGCGTTGATACGATCAATGGTGGCGCAGGTAACGACACGCTTAATGGCCAAGGTGGCTCCGACGTGCTGGATGGTGGCGATGGCGATGACACCTTGGTGTGGACTGGGAATGGGGCTGGGAAGGACACCGTCAGTAGCTCTTCTGGATACGACACGGCGGCAGTCAATGCAGATGGATCGAGCAACATATTCGTGCT
>CAIJTL010001230.1 GCA_903823545.1 uncultured Planctomycetaceae bacterium | reverse complement strand
ATTGATCACATCGTCGGTGTGTTTGGTCGCGACGAGATCAATAAAGTCGCTGACCGACTGCTCGGTCAACAAGCGGAACAGAGGACGTTGTTTCGTCCCGCACCGATCAAGGCGATGGACGATCGGTCGCGGCTGCGTATCACGCCGGACCATTTCGCCTATTTGAAAATCTCTGAAGGCTGCGATCGTACTTGTACGTTCTGTGCGATCCCGAAGATGCGCGGCAAGCACATCACAAAGCCGATCGAAATGGTGATCGAAGAGGCCAAAGAACTTGTTGCCGATGGCGTGCGAGAGTTGATCATTGTCGCCCAAGACACGACGTACTACGGCCTCGATTTATACGGCCAAGTGCGACTAGTCGAATTGCTGCAACAACTGAATGAAGTCGAAGGGCTCGATTGGATTCGGTTGATGTATCTCTACCCGATCAATTTCTCCGACGAGTTGATTGCCACGATCGCCAATAGCGAAAAGATTTTGCCGTATCTCGATATGCCGTTGCAGCACATCAACGACACGATGTTGAAGCGAATGCAGCGACGTGTGAATCGCGACCAAACGGTTGAGTTGGTTCACAAGCTTCGTGAGCGGATTCCTAATCTCGTCATGCGAACGACGTTTATTACTGGATTCCCTGGCGAGACAGACGAGCAATTTGAAGAACTCAAAGCGTTCGTTGCGGAATCAAAGTTTGAACGCATGGGTGTGTTCCCGTATTCGCTCGAACCGGGGACGCCAGCGGAAAAGCTCGCCGACCATTTGCCCGAAGAGGTCAAGAAGGCTCGTTGCGATGAACTGATGGAATTGCAGCAAGAGATCGCATTCGAGTTTGCCGAGTCGCTTGTCGGCTATGAACTCGACGTGCTGATCGACAGCGAAACCGATGAGCCGGGCGTTTATGTAGGCCGCACGTTCGCCGACGCACCAGATATCGACGGCGTGGTCTACGTCGAAGCCGAACAATTGGAGCCTGGTGACATGGTTCCGGTCGCGATTGCCGCCCGACAAGATTATGACTTGGTTGGTGCGTACCTCGGTGAAGAAGAAGATGATGAGTAAGGGATCTCGAATGCCTGTTTCGGAAACGACAGCCGAGTCTGCTGCGCACCCCGCGAGCGTTCCGCCCCTGCCTCGCATTGATCGGCGATCGCTGAATGTGCCGAATCTGATTACGCTCAGTCGGCTGGTCTTGTCGATCGTTCTCTTCGGGATTATCTCCGGCGGCCATTCGTGGATTGCTGCTGCGGTCATGTTTGTCATCGCTGCTGCGACCGATGCGCTCGATGGATTCATTGCGAGAAAATACGGACTGGTGACAACACTGGGTCGAATCCTTGATCCCTTTGCGGACAAGATCATCATCTGCGGAGCGTTCTTGTTTTTGGTTGCTCAGCCTAATTCCGGCGTCAACGCCTGGATGGCGTTGATTGTCTTTGGCCGCGAGATGTTCATCACCAGTTTGCGTTCGTTCCTCGAACAACACGGCCGCGACTTCTCCGCAGTATGGAGCGGAAAAATCAAAATGGCGTTGCAGTGCGCGGCCGTCACCGGGAGCTTGCTGTCCTTAGACGAGCGTTTCGCATCTCTGGCACAATTCCTATTGCTACGAGATGTCGTCCTCTGGTCTGCTGTGCTTGTGACCGTTTACAGCGGTGTCGAATACACCTATCGAGCCTACCGAATCCTGCGTGCTTAATTGGCCAACGTCAGGTTGTTGGCATTGGGGGTTCGTCCGGCGACGGCTTTCTTAGTTAAATGATCGATTGAGTTTTTCCATGTGACGGAGTGACTTCATGCGACGAGCTGTTGTTGCAGTTTGGTTATTGGTTGGTGGTCTGCTGGCGGTTTCCACATTGTCGGCCGATGTCGCACCCGAAGTGAAATCGCGGTTGACGGAAGACCTGAAGTATCTCGCGTCGGATGATCTGGAAGGACGCGGCGTTGGGACGAATGGGATTAACCTCGCCGCTGACTTTGTTGCGAAGGCGTTTCGAGAGGCGGGGTTGGATGTCTCGAAGGCGGGAGGCGACCCGTTTCAAGAGTTCTCAATGACGACCGGGGCGAAGTTGGGTGAGAAGAACTCGCTGAAGTTCGTCGGGCCGGACGGTGCGGCGATTGAATTGGCGATCGACAAGGATTTTCAAACGTGCTCGTTCGGTGCGTCGGGGACGTTTAATGGCGAGCTAGTCTTCGGTGGTTACGCGATCGACTCGAAGGACAACGGTTATCAAGACCTGGAAGGGATCGATGTCAAAGGGAAGATCGTCATTGTGCTGCGGAAGACACCGAGGCAAGGGGACGCTCATGGCCCGTTCGCGGCTCAGCATGGCGGGACTGCGCCGCAAGCGGACTT